>CAJOPV010000233.1 GCA_905236495.1 uncultured Christensenellaceae bacterium | reverse complement strand
CGGATGGAGCGCACCTGCCGATACGGTTCGCCTCTGGGGGATATCCTGCTCTGTGCCGGCGGGGAGGGGTTGACGGGGCTGTGGTTTCAGGGGCAGCGGTATTTCCCCAGGAATTTGGAAGCGGCGGCCCCTCCGGGAAGCATGCCGGCCCTGGATCTGACCCGCCGATGGCTGGATGCGTACTTTTCCGGCCGGGAGCCGGATTTTATCCCGCCCCTTTCGCCCCGCGGCACGGCCTTTCAGCAGGCGGTGTGGCGGGAGCTTCTGCGCATCCCCTATGGGCGGACGGATACCTACGGCGGCGTCGCCCGGCGCCTGACGGAAGCCGCCAGCCGGCCCGTCTCCCCCCGCGCGGTGGGCGCCGCGGTGGGGCGCAACCCCGTTTCCCTCATCATCCCCTGCCATCGGGTGCTGGGGGCGGACGGAGCGCTGACGGGCTACGCCGGCGGCCTGTGGCGGAAGGAGGGGCTGCTGAAACTGGAGGCGGGGGCGCCGGACCCCTTCCAGCCCTTGCCAATTTGACCGTTTTGCTTTATGATAAGAGTGGAAAAGATCGGCGAGGGGGAACAAACGGCTCATGGCGAGGGTTTATTACGACGCGATGCTTATCCTGTCGCTGGTGCTGGGCGGGCTGTATATGCTGATCTGGCACAAGCATTTTGACGTGCATATCACGCTGATTTTCGCCCTGGTGCCCGCCACCAATCTGGGCTATGCTCTTTTGTGCCGGGCCCAGACGCTGGAAGCGGCGCTGGTGGCCAACAAGATCACGTATCTGGGCGGCTGTTTCCCGCTGCTGATGATCATGTTTGCCACGTTCAACCTGTGCCATATCAAGCTGAACCGATGGGTGCGCTTTTGCTGCCTGCTGCTGAGCGCGGGGGTGTTCGCAGCGGCGCTGACGATGGGCGTCTCCCCTGATTTTTATACCCAGGTGACCTTGGATCAGGCCTACGGGGCCACAGTGCTCAGAAAGGAATACGGCCCTCTGCACGCGCTGTTTTACGGCATGGTGGGGCTGTATTTCGCCCTGAGCATCGGAGCGATGGCCTACAGCTACGTAAGGAAAAAGCAGGTATCCCGGAAAATCATTTATCTTTTGTTCCTGCCGGTGGCGGCGTCCATGCTGTGCTTTTTCGGGGGACGGCGGCTGTTCCCGCAGATCGAACTGGTGCCGGCGGCCTATACCGCCGCGCTGATCGTGTATCTGGTGATTGGGTATCAGATCAGCCTTTACGACATCACCGACACCGCCATGGATTCCCTGGCGCAGACCGGCACCACGGGCTTTGTATCCTTCGATTTCAAGAATCGGTATCTGGGCAGCAACCAGACGGCGAAAAACATTTTCCCCGCTTTGACGGAACTGACGGTGGATCGGCCCATCACCAAAAATCCCTTCATGCGGGAAAACGCCCTTCCGTGGCTGCAGGCCTTCAAAACGGATGAGGATCAAAACAGCTTCTTTTACGAAAAGGGCGAAAAAACCTATCTGGTCACCGTCAATTATCTCTACAGCGGCAAGCGGCGGCGGGGATATCAATTCTTCATCACCGACGATACGGCGGATCGGCAGTACATCAAGCTGCTGGATTCCTTCAACACCGAACTGCAGACCGAGGTGGCGGCCAAGACGGCCCACATCCTGGCCATGCACGATCAATTGGTGATGGGCATGGCCACCATGGTGGAAAGCCGGGACAATTCCACCGGCGGCCATATCCGCCGCACCAGCGAGGGCGTGCGGCTGCTGATCGAGGAAATCCGCAGGGACGGGCGGCTGGATTTATCCGATACGTTCTGCAAAAACATCATCAAGGCCGCGCCCATGCACGACCTGGGCAAGATCGCCGTGGACGACGCCATCCTGCGCAAGCCCGGCCGCTTCACCCCGGAGGAATTTGAACAAATGAAGGGCCACGCCGCCGAGGGGGCCCGGATCGTGGGCGAAATCCTCAAGGATACCGACGACGAAGAATTCCGCCGGGTGGCGGTGAACGTGGCCCACTACCATCACGAGCGCTGGGACGGGTCGGGCTATCCGGAAGGGCTGCGGAAGGAGCAAATCCCCCTGGAGGCCCGGATCATGGCCGTGGCCGACGTATACGACGCGCTGGTGAGCAAGCGGGTGTATAAGGATAAAATGCCCTTTGAAAAGGCCCACGGCATCATCATGGACGGCATGGGCACCCAATTTGACCCCGCCATGGCCCCCTATTACCTGGCCGCCCGGCAGAAATTGGAGGCGTATTATTCCGCGATCTCCTGAGAGGAGGCTCCCCGATGCCCTTTGAAATCGTCCGGAACGATATTACCAAAATGCGGGTGGACGCCATCGTCAACGCCGCCAACCCCTCCCTGCTTGGGGGCGGCGGGGTGGACGGGGCCATTCACCGGGCCGCCGGGCCGGAATTGCTGGCGGAGTGCCGCACCCTGGGCGGCTGCGAAACGGGGCAGGCCAGGATCACCAAGGGCTATCGCCTGCCCGCCCGATATGTGATCCACACCGTGGGGCCCATCTGGCACGGCGGCGACCGGGGCGAGGAGGCGCTGCTTGCGTCCTGCTATGAAAACTGCCTGAATCTGGCCCTGGAATACGGCTGCGAAACGGTGGCCTTCCCCCTGATCTCCGCCGGGGCCTACGGCTATCCCAAGGATCAGGCCATGGCCGTGGCGGTGGAGGTCATCAGCAAATTCCTGCTGGCCCACGATTTGACGGTGTATCTGGCGGTGTTTGGCCGCAGTGAATTCCTCACCGGGAAAAAGCTGTTCCGGGACGTGCAGGAGTATATCGACGATCGGTACGTCCAGCGTCACACGCAGAAAAACCTGGAATCCCGGCGGGAAATGCTGTGGCAGCAGGATGAGAGCGCCGCGCTGGATTTGGACCTGGCCCTGGCCGCGCCCAAGAAGCAGGAGCATCCCGCCCCCTCCATGACAAGGCCCGCCCCGGCCCCCGATTGGGAGGCCATCCTGAAGCGGACGGACGAGGGCTTTTCCGCGGCGCTGCTGCATCTGATCGACGAAAAAGGCATGACCGACGCCCAATGCTATAAAAAGGCCAATGTGGATCGGAAGCTGTTCAGCAAAATCCGCTCCAATCCGGGCTACAAGCCCAGCAAGCCCACGGTGTTCGCCTTCGCGGTGGCGCTGGAGCTGACCCTGCCCGAAGCCAAACAGCTGCTCAGCCGGGCGGGCTTCGCCCTCACCTACAGCAGCAAATTCGACATCGTGCTGGAATACTTCCTCAAAAACCGCATCTATGATATTTACGAGATCAACGAGGTGCTTTTCCAACTGGATCTGCCGCTGCTGGGCTCCGGAACCAATGCGTGACAATTTTCCGGCAGTTGGCAGAGCGCCAACCTTTGTCGACGCTCTCAGCCTGTCGAAAAAACCCTGTGATAGCTCGAAAGGGCCGCAGCCCTTTCGACTTTCATCCGCAGGACCGGGTTTGCCGGTCCGAGGAGCAGTCGGAACGACTGCTTCCTCTATCAATTCCTGGCCGTAAAATGAGCGTTTTTGCTTGCAAAAATGCCATTTTACAAGGAATTGATGGATCGAATGAAAGACCGATTCATCGGGCTTTCATTCGCAGGTTGTCGCCTGACAGGCGACCCCTTTTTTCCCTCTTTTGTGTATGATACCCCTGCAAGGCAGAAAAAGCCTTGCTATCACGCACAGGGAGGGAAATCTTATGAAAAAGAATTTGACGGAATTGGTGTTTATCCTGGACCGCAGCGGCTCCATGGCCGGGCTGGAGGAGGACACAGTCGGCGGCTTCAACAGCATGATCCAGCGCCAGAAGGAAGAGAAGGGCGAAGCGCTCGTTTCCACGGTGCTTTTCGCCAACGACAGCCAGGTGATCCACGATCGGGTTGCGCTGGATCAAATCCAGCCCCTCACCCGCCGGCAATACTTCGTGGGCGGCTGCACGGCGCTGATCGACGCCATGGGCGGCGCCATCCGCCACATTTGCAACGTGCACAAGTACGCGCGGGAGGAGGACCGGCCGGAGCGCACCGTTTTTGTGATCACCACCGACGGCATGGAAAACGCCAGTCATCACTACAGCAGCGACAAGGTCAAACGTATGATCGAGCGG
>CAJOPV010000232.1 GCA_905236495.1 uncultured Christensenellaceae bacterium | reverse complement strand
GCTGTATCCCTACTATGACGGGCATGTGTCCGGCATTTTCGAGGGGGATTTTGGCTTTTCCTACGATTATAACCGCCCCGTGGTGGAGGTGGTGCCGGATCATATGCGCAATTCCTTCCTCATCGGCATCATCACCGAGGTGGCCGTGCTGTCCATCACCATCCCCCTGGGCATCAAGTGCGCTGTGAAGAAGGGCAGCCGGTTTGACCGCTTCACCCAGTTCTTTACCCTCATCGGCTTTTCCACCCCCAGTTTCATCATTTATATCATATTCATCGTGTTCTTCTGTTCGATTTTGGGGTGGTTCCCGGTGAGCGGCATGAAAACGCCGGGGGCCAATTATACCGGGTGGGCCGAGTTCCTGGACGTGCTCCATCACGTGACGCTGCCCACCATCTGCCTTGTTTTCGGCTCCCTGGCGTCCATCACCCGCATCACCCGCGCCTCCATGATCGACGCGCTGAATCTGGACTGCATCCGCACCGCCCGCGCCAAGGGCCTGACGGAAAAGATGGTCATTTACAGCCACGCCTGGCGCAACGCCCTGGTCCCCATGGTGTCCATCATCGTGGGCGGCTTCTTTAGCACCATTTCCGGCGCCATGATCCTGGAAACCATGTTCGGCTTTAAGGGCATGGGCCTGCTGTTCCTCAACGCCACCCGAACGGCGGACTATGATATGATCATGTTCATGGAGGTCATTTACACCTTCATCGGCCTTTTCTCCAATTTGGTGATCGACCTGTGCTACGGCCTGGTGGACCCCCGCGTACGCATCAGCAAGTAAGGGAGGCAAGCATATGAAAAAGAAAGAAAACGTGTTTCGCACCCTGGCTCGCTGGTTCGTTCGATGGATTTTCGGCCTGAAATATGAAGAAAAATGGTTCGGCGCGAAGGAAGCGGAGGAGCCCAAGGAAATCAAATTCAAGGACGGGGTGCCGGATGATTCCGAATTGATCGTCAGCCCCGGCCGTCAGATTTTCAACCGCTTTATGGAGCGGAAATTTGCCGTGTTTTCCGTGTGCGTGGTGCTGGTCATGTTCGCGGTGGTGTTTATCGCCCCTCACTTCATGACCAAGTATTACGACGCCTTCACTGAAACCACCCAGAAGGATTTGCCCCCCACCCTGTCGCTGATGAGCGTGCCCGGCGAATTGCAGGGCAACGTAAAAATGATCGACAGCTATTCCAGCTTCTCCGTGGGCCTGTCCAACGAAGGCAAGGTGTACGTGTGGGGCATCGGCGGTATCGGCGCCACGGGCATCAACATCAAGGAAATCCCGGAGGAGGTCCTCAACGCCAAGATCGCATATGTGGCCGCCGGCCAGGACCACATCATCGCCATCGGCGAGGACGGGGCCTTCTACGGCTGGGGCAGCAACCGCTTTGGCCAGTACGCCGCCACGGAAACCGTGCTGAACAACCCCAACCTGGAGCCGGTGCCGGAAATCGTGCGCAACGGCGAAATCGACGTAAATCACATCAAGAAGGTGACCTGCGGCTATCAGGCCTCGGCGATCCTGATGGACGACGGCACGCTGTATATCTGGGGCAACAAGCAGGCCTACGCAAACCTGGATAAGTTTATCGGCCGCACCAACATCGTGGACGTGGATTTCACGCTGAACTACGTGGTGGGCCTGGACAGCAAGCAGGCCTCCGTTTACACGGGCACCAAGGGCCTGTTCACCAACGTGCGCACGGAATTCAGCCAGGTGGGCACCCAGAAGCTGTCCGCCTATCTGGACGGGCGCAAGATCAATGAGATCCGCGCCGCCTCCACCGGCATTTGCCTCCTGCTGGATGACGGCAGCATCGCCCTCACCGGCGATTTCCCCTCCGACGTGCAGGAGGTGCCTGCCCTGGAGGAAGGGGAATATTTCGTGGATATCGAGGCCGGCACCTATCATTTCTCCGGCCTGACCAATCTGGGCCACGTGTATTCCTTCGGCGGCGACCATTACCGTCAGGCGGAAGCGCCGAAGGTGACGGGGGCCAAGAAGATTTTCGCCGGCGCATTCCAGAGCTACGCCGTGGATGAAAACGGCAAGCTGCTGAACAAATGGGGTCTGCGGGGCTATCTGTTCGGCACGGACGACCGGGGCGCCAACATCGCCGAGCGCGTCGTCGCCGGCGGACGCATCACCATGACCGTGGGCGCCATCGCCGTGATCATCGAAATCATCATCGGCGTCTCCATCGGCCTGCTGGCCGGCTTTGCCGGCGGTTGGGTGGATATCTTCCTGATGCGTGTGGCCGAGGTGATCAGCTCCATCCCGCTGTATCCCTTCATGCTGATCCTCAATTCTCTGCTGGCGCAGGTCTCCATGAGCACGGACGAAAGACTGTATATGATCATGGTGATCCTGGGCGTCCTGGGGTGGCCCGGATTTGCCTATATCACCCGCGCCCAGGTGCTGGTGGCCCGCGAAAGCGAATACGTCACCGCCGCCCAGGCCATGGGCGTCAAGCCCAGCAGGATCGCTTTTAAGCATATCCTGCCCAACATCGTATCCGTGATCCTGGTGAATATCACGCTGAGCTTCGCGGCCTCCATGCAGACGGAAACCAGCCTGTCCTTCCTGGGCTTTGGCGTCAACTATCCGCAGCCCAGCTGGGGCAATATGCTGTCCCGCGCCAGCAACGCCGTGGCAGCCATCAATTTCTGGTGGCAGTGGGTGTTCACCTCCGCTATTTTGATCCTCACCACGGTTTGCATCAACACCATCGGCGATACGCTGCGCGACGTGATGGACCCCAAGTCCACCAATGACAAGTAAGGAGGGAATGAAAGTATGCCTTTGCTGGAAGTAAAAAATCTTCACACCTTCTTTACTACGAAAAAGGGCATCGTGAAAGCCGTAAACGACGTGTCCTATTCCCTGGAAGCCGGAAAAACCATCGGCATCGTGGGAGAGAGCGGATCGGGCAAATCCGTTTCCGCCATGAGCATCCTGCAATTGCTGGACGGCAACGGATATATCGAAAGCGGCGAAATATTGTTGGAGGGCCGGGATTTGACCAAGCTGCCCCTCAAGGATATTCAGCACATCCGCGGCAACGATATTTCCGTCATTTTCCAGGAGCCCATGACCAGCCTGAACCCCGTGTTTTCCGTGGATCGGCAATTGTCCGAGCCCTTCATGATCCACCAGGGCATGAATAAAAAGGAAGCCCACGAGCAGGCCCTGAAAATGCTTTACGACGTGCAGATCCCCAACCCCGAAGTGGTGATCAAGCAGTATCCCCATCAGCTGTCCGGCGGCATGCGCCAGCGGGTGATGATCGCCATGGCGCTGGCCTGCAAGCCCAAGATCCTGATCGCCGACGAGCCCACCACCGCCCTGGATGTGACCATTCAGGCCCAGATTTTGAAGCTGATGAACGACCTGAAGCGCACCACCGGCACCGCCATCATCTTCATCACCCACGACCTGGGCGTGATCAACGAAATGGCGGACGACGTGGCCGTGATGTACTGCGGACAGGTGGTGGAGCACGCGCCGGCGGAAATCATCTTCCGCAACTGCACGGAAAGCCATCCCTACACGGAAGGC
>CAJOPV010000231.1 GCA_905236495.1 uncultured Christensenellaceae bacterium | reverse complement strand
GGAGCTCCCTCTCCCACGCCTTCCCCCACCCCGGAGCCGGAAGCGGAGGACGCTCCTTCCCCCACGCCCTCCGACGCCCCGGAGCCGCCCCCAAATGGGCAGCCTCCCTTCCCCTGGTGGGTGCTGATCCTGCTTTTGATCGCGGCGCTGATCGCCCGGTTCCTGCTGACGGAGCCCTTGCGCCGGGCGAAGCGCCAGCCCCGGCAGGCGGCAGCGATCCTCTTTGCCGCCATCGCCGCCCTGCTGGCTTCCCGGGGCCTGCGCCGTCAGCCCCAGGAAACGCTGCATGAATTTGCCGCCCGAGCGGACGAAGCCCTGACCCGGCAGGCCCTGCCCCCCGTATCCGATTTAACGGAGGCCTACGCCGCCCAGCTTTACGGCAATCATCCCGCCGACAGCGCCCCCTTTGCCGCCGCCTATCGGCAGCATCGGGACCGGGCCTCCCGGTGGACGCGGCTGGGCCTGGCGCTGAAGCGGATGCTGGGCCTTCCATGGAAAAAGAAGGGAGATGCGTGAACATGGGGTTGTTTTCCCATCGCGGCGCCCATCGGCAGCCCGCGCCTTCCACCCCCTTTGACCCGGAAAAGCAGGAAGCGGTGATCCGCTGCTCCATCTGCACCGGGGAAAAGGTCGCGGGCTTTCGGGACAAGGCCGGCGGGCGCTTCACAGAAGTCATGCTGATCCGCACCCCGGAGGACGAGCGGGCGTTCAAGGCTGCCTATCGTCTGGACACCGTAAAGACGATCTATTGAGAGCAAAAAACACCGCCGGAAAAGCTGTCTGCCAGCGCTTCCGGCGGTGTTTGCGTTTATCCGTTGCCATTCAGCGTGGTATCGTATTCCAGATATTCCACCGTGCCGTCCAGCACGTTCACGACGACGGTGTAGATGCCGTCCCCCGGCTGCCAGCCGCCCTCGCCGCCGGATTGAAAGGTCATGCTGAAGGTGGGGCGGTCGTCGGCCCCGATGGAGGAATAATAGGAAATGAAAAAGTCGGTGTTCATGTACTGCAGCCGTTGTTGCTGCGCTTCATTCAAACCGTAGGCCTCGATGATCCCCTGGCGGCCCAGGGCGATCAGCTCCTCTTCCGTGAATCGGGACTGCGCCTTGTAAGGCTTTCCGGCCTCCTCCGTTTCCCGGCGGAAGGCCTCCGCCTCAGCCCGGATATCCGCGTCGGCCTCCGCCCAGCCTTCCTCTGACGGCGCATCCGCCTCCGCTTCATCCATCCCTTCATACAAATCCACTTCTTCCCCGGACAGGAACCGATAAAACCGGCTCATATCGTGGGTTTTGCCGGTGATCTTCACCATTTCCTCCAGCTGCTCCGCGCCCCAGGCAGGGGCGTCAAAGCCTCCCGCCGTGCTTTTCCCGTCCAGCGTCCATTCTGCCCATTCGGCCTGACCGTTTGCCACCCATACCGAATACTTCCCCAGCCTTGCCCCCAGCTTCCCTTCCGGGGGAAAATAATCCACCCGGCGGTGCTGCTCATCCGAAAGGGGCGCGCTGTCCCGCTCGAAAAAGCCCAGCATGGCGGCGGTGAGGCCGTATTTTTCCTCCAGCGCCCGGTTTGCCGCCTGGTTGGCATCCACACGGGGGGACAGCACCGCCCGGCTGACGGCATAAGCGGTGGCAGCCGTGAGCAAGAGCGCCGTCAGGATCAGCAGCACCGCGGAAAGCCGCCGCCTGCCTGAACGGGCAGCCTTTTTATCCGCCCCGTTCAGCACCCGCCGAACCAGGAACGGATCGCCCTGTAAGCCCGAAAGCCCGGCGTCAAACGCCTGCTGAATGATCTGCCTTTCCCTTTGTTCCGTCATGCCTGATCCCTCCCTTCCAGCGCGGCGCGGAGCATTTGCCGCGCCTTTTTAAGCCTTCCCGACACCGTGGATTGGGACGTGCCCACCGCGGCGGCGATCTCCGCTGCCGTCATGCCCTGCCAGTAATACAGCGTCACCGCTTCCCGGTATTTTGCAGGAAGCTTCATCACCGCCGCCATCACGTCCAGGGCCGTTTCATCTGTTTCCCCTGGGGCTGCGGGCAGCTCCTCCGGCGTGAAGCGCCGATCCACCCGGCGGAACCAGCCGCTGCGCGTCATGCTTCTGCACACGTTCACCGCAATGCGGATGAGCCACGTTTTTTCGCTGCTCTCTCCCCGGAAGCCCTCCAGGCCCCGATAAGCCTTGAGGAACGTCTCCTGCACCGCGTCCCGGGCCAGGCCCTGATCCTTGAGATAAACGAAACAGGTTTTGAGCAGCATTTCCTGGTATTTTTCCACCAGGCCGGTGAGCCTTTCCTCCCGGCTCACCGCCGGGGATACCGCCTTCTCCATCCGCTCATCCCTCCCTTCCCCTGTATAGACGCAGCAGAGCCGTAAAAATATCGTCCTGCATCAAAAAAACCGCCGGGAGGCAAGCTCCCGGCGGGCAGAGGTTTCGGTTGATTACCGCTGCAGGATGGTTTCTTCGGTGTCCTTATCGAAG
The DNA here is from genome assembly GCA_905236495.1 of uncultured Christensenellaceae bacterium. Lineage (GTDB taxonomy): Bacteria > Bacillota > Clostridia > Christensenellales > Aristaeellaceae > RUG563. Next base: position 662 of record CAJOPV010000231.1, on the reverse strand, counting down.
AAGTGCAGGCGGCTGGTATCCAGGGCCACGGTGATATCGTCGCCGGCGCGGGTCTTGGTGCGGGGGTCAACCCGGGCGATGATATTTTCGGCCTTGCCGGAGGTGTTGAAGTACAGGTAGGTTTCAGAGCCCATGAGCTCGGTCACTTCCACGTGCACCTTCATGGTGGCGTCGGCGTGGGCAGCCACGAATTCGGGATCGTCGTCGATGTTTTCGGGACGGATGCCCATGGTGACTTCCTTGCCGATGTAGCTTTCATCCTTCAGCTTTTCGATCTTCTCCTTGGGCACCTTGATGCAGTTGTCGCCGAAGAGGGCCACGATCTCGCCGCCCTGATTCTTGAGGGTGACATCGAAGAAGTTCATCTGAGGAGAGCCGATGAAGCCGGCAACGAACTTGTTGGCGGGATAGTCGTAGTTGTTCTGGGGGGTATCCACCTGCTGGATGAAGCCGTCCTTCATAATCACGATGCGGGAGCCCATGGTCATGGCCTCGGTCTGGTCGTGCGTAACGTAGATGAAGGTGGTCTGCAGGCGCTGATGCAGCTTGGTGATCTCGGTGCGCATCTGCACGCGCAGCTTGGCGTCCAGGTTGGACAGCGGCTCGTCCATCAGGAAGACCTTGGGCTCACGCACGATGGCACGGCCCAGGGCGACGCGCTG
>CAJOPV010000230.1 GCA_905236495.1 uncultured Christensenellaceae bacterium | reverse complement strand
GTAAGCGGACATTTGGGCATTGATGGTGGTGGTGCCGGTATCAATGATCTGGGTGGGCACGGAGAAAATGGTGCCCCAGAAATTCGTATTGTCGGCGGAGGTGATGAAATCGGTATAGTCGTCGATGTCCCAATCGGGATCGGGCACGTCGATATTGTTTTCTTCCGCCAGTTCCTTGTTGACGTAAATACCCCAGGGCTGCATGAACTGCGGCAGACCGGCCTGGAAGCCGTAATAGTTCATGGTGTCCATGATGCCCTTGTTGAAGCTCTGGTACATGGGATCGCCGGCATATACGGACAGATCAGCGATCATGCCGCGGGCCAGATCCCCCGGCAGATCGTTGGCGGCATACACATCGGGATATTTGCCGTGCTCGGCCTTGAAGTTTTCCAGCTCCTGGGTCCAGGAGGTGTCGTTGCCGTTGGGATCGTCCGCTTTCGCGTACAGATTGACCTTCACGTTGGGATAGATCTTGTTGAATTCTTTAGCCAGGGCGTAAATCGCGGCTACGTTCTGGCTGGTCAGGTCCTCCGGGGCGATCTCCTGGTGCCCCAGATCCTTGTGGTAGGTACTGTCGCCGGACCAGCACATAACGTCAATTTCACCTTCCACCGTGGGGTCCAAACGGAGATAGTAAGGCGTGCTGTCTTCCTCAGCAATACCCCCTGGGGGTATCAAAACCATCATCAGCATGACGAGGCTCAATACCAGGCTCACCAGTTTTTTGCTGCTGCTCATTTCCTGTCATCCTCCTATTTAAGATATTTGTCTATTTGGTAAATGACCGCATGGTTATCCTGTGCGCGTCATCTGCCATTGATTAATTGGATTATACAAGAACAAATATGACATTGTCAAGGAAAATCTCCGTTCGCATTGCTTCATTCATTTCCATAGGCAATGCCGATTGGACAGCCCTCAGAGAATTCCAGCAAATCCTTCCCGGGCATAGTCGTGATCAAATAACCGTCCTGCTGCGAGAATTGAAAAAAGAAAATCGCGCATATTGTGTTGGGAAGACCAGCGCCGCGAGATGGTTCGCAGGAACTTTGCAAATATCCGGAGCAGATCAAAAAACACAATCTTAAGACAAACTTGCGATCAACTTAAGACTAAGTCACAAGTTGATCGCAAGTTTATTTTGCAAGCGTGGATTGTGGTTTTATCGCTAAATGATTCTGTCCCCTTCGATGCATCGGGGAGTATATCGCCGCGCACCCGGATCAATTCTATATCACCACCAAATGCGGCCGGCGGCTCAATCCCCATACGGCGGATATGTACACCCCCGCGGCCGTCGCCGGGTTCATTGAGGACAGCCTTCGGCGCATGCGGCTGGAAAAGTTGGATCTGATCCTGCTCCACTGCCCGCCCACGCCCGTTTTTGGCCGGGACGATATTTTTGCCGAATTGGACAGGCAGAAGAAGCTGGGAAAGATCGCATCCTACGGCGTGAGCATCGAGAAGGTGCAGGAGGGCATCCAGGCCATGGCATACGATATTTCCGCCATGGAAGTGATCTTCAATATGTTCAGGCTCAAGCCCCTGGACGCCCTGTTTCCGCAGGCTTCGCAAAAAGGCGTGGGCGTCATCGCCCGCGTGCCCCTGGCCAGCGGCCTGCTGACAGGCAAATATACCAAGGACACTTCCTTCGGCCCCCAGGATCACCGCAGCTATAACCGGGAAGGCGCGGCCTTTGACAAGGGCGAAACCTTCTCCGGCGTGCCCTATGAACTGGGCCTGGAAGCGGTGGAGGCGCTGAAAAAGGCGTTTGGCACGCAGGACCTGGCGCCCATCGCCATTCGCTGGGTGCTGATGCATCCCGAAGTCAGCGTGGTGATCCCCGGCGCCAGCCGGGCCTCCCAGGTATTTGACAACGTTCGGGCCGCGGAGCTGCCGCCCCTCACCGATGCGCAGATGCAGGCCGTGCGGGATATTTATGATCGGTATCTGCGGGAAACGATTCATCCCCAATGGTAATGCGCCCTTCCGCACAGACGGCCGATTCGGGCCCGCCGTTCCGCGGGGGGAAAACGGAACGGGATATATTTGGGATTTCAGCGCCCAAACAGCTCCCTTGATCTTTGCTTTTTATGGGTTTAGAATATAGGGGCAAAGATCATTGCGGGAGTGAAACGCATGGAAGACATCAACCAAGGGATGCTGCGGTACCGGAGCACGCCGGGCGCTGTGCTTGTGGATCTTCGGGACGCGGAGGATTATGCGGCGGGCCATATCCCAGGCGCGGTCAACATGCTGCCCGAAACCGTCCGGGAGGAGATCGCCGCCATCGCCCGGAAGGATACGCCCATTTTTCTCTATTGCTACGGCGGCATGCGCAGCTATCAGGCCGAAGCCTTGCTCCAGGCGCGGGGCTATGGCCAGGTTGTCAGCATCGGCGGGTTTGACCGGTACGATGGGGAGACAGAGGAAGCATAGGATCATTGGGCAACAAAAGGAAAGAAGGAGCGGCTACCATGAAAAAGATCACCCTGGACACCTTTATGGATTTTCGGATGTTATCCTCCCTGACCCTTTCCCCGGACGGCGGGAAGCTGGCCTACGTGGCGACGGGGATCGACCGGGAGAAGAAGGAATACGTAAGCCGCCTGCGCCTTCGCACCGGGGACGGCGACCGCCCCATGGTCAGCGACGGCAAGATCGGAGAATTTTTCTTTGAGGACGCGGACCATATCCTGTTTGCCACGGACAGGCGGGATGAGAAGAAAAAGGAGAAGGACGCGGAAGAAAAAGGCGCGTCCACCGTGCTGTATCGGCTGCCCCTCACGGGCGGCGAAGCGGAAAAGGCCTATGAGCTTCCCCTGGACGCTGGCAGCTTTAAGCTGCTGCCGGACGGGAATCTGCTGATGACCGGGGAAATCAGCACGGAGAACCCCGATCTGTATCTCCTGGAGGGGGAGAAAAAGAAAAAGGCGCTGGAGAAAATCAGCGAGGAAAAGGATTACGAGGTGCTGACGGAATCCCCCTTCGTGTTCAATGGCCGGGGTCTGATCCAGGGAAAGCGCAGCGCGCTGTTTCTCTATCAGGTGAAGGAGCATAAGCTCCGCCGCCTGACCGGGAGAACCCTGGACGTGGGCGCCTTCCGCGTGTACGGAAAGGACGTGTATTTCAGCGGCGTCAATTTCCGCAGCCGCCGTCCCAACCGGGATTGCCTGTACCGGCTGAATCTGGAAAGCGGCAAAACCGAGCAGGTATTGGGGCCCCGCCTGATGATTTACGCCATCGAGTTCATCGGGGATACGCTGGTGGTGATCGGCGCGGACGGGAAACGCTTCGGAGACAACGAAAACCCCTGCTTCTACACCCTCGATCCCCGGACGCTGGAATTCAAGCTCCTTTGCGAAGCGGACGAAAGCCTGGGCAACGCCATGCTGACCGACGTGGAATACGGCGCTGCCCGGTTCACCAAGGCGGACGGAGATTTCCTCTATTTCCCCGCCCTGGACCGGGACGGCTGCAAGCTGAAGCGCATCGGCCTGGACGGGGTGATCGAAACCGCCGTCTCCACGGGCGGGCTGCTCAGCGATTATGACGTGCACGAAGGAAATATCTTCTTTGTCGGCATGCTGGATATGAAGCTGCCGGAGCTGTACCGCGCGGAAAAGGCCGGCATTCGCTGCCTGACCTGCTGGAACGCGGAAGCCCTGAAAGATACGTATGTCGCGCAGCCCCAGCCGCTGATGGCCGAACTGGACGGCGAGGAGATCGACGGCTGGGTGCTGCTGCCGGAGGATTACGACCCCAGGAAAAAATATCCCGCCGTGCTGGATATCCACGGCGGGCCCAAGTGCGCTTATGGGCCGATCTTCTTCCATGAAATGCAGGCATGGGCCGCGAAGGGCTATATCGTATTCTTCTGCAATCCCCACGGCTCGGACGGCAGAGGCAACGCCTTCTCCTATCTGGACCTCCAGTGGGGCGGCATCGACTATCGCCAGATCATGGCCTTCACCGACAAGGTGCTGGAAACGTATCCCGCGATTGACGCAAAGCGGGTGTGCTGCACCGGCGGCTCCTACGGCGGGTACATGAGCAACTGGATTTTAGGCCACACGGACCGCTTCTGCTGTATCGCCACCCAGCGCAGCATTGCCAACTGGGTGTCCATGTACGGCATCAGCGATATCCCGCCGATTTCCAATTTTGAGGTGTGCAGCGCCGATCCCTATTCCGAAAAGGGCTTTGCGGAGATGTGGGACGTGTCCCCGCTGAAATACGTCAGGAACGCTAAAACCCCGACCCTTATCATTCACAGCGAGGAGGATCACCGCTGCCCCATCGCCGAGGGCTATCAGCTGTACACCGCGCTGGTTTATCTGCGCGTTCCCGCCCGGATGGTGGTGTTCCACGGAGAGAATCACGAGCTTTCCCGCACCGGTAAACCGGCCCACCGCCTCCGCCGTCTGGAGGAAATCACCGGCTGGTTTGACAAGTACGCGAAGGGATAAATGCCGCCGCGATGATAAAAGGAAGCCGATCCATGCATCGCGGGCACGGGCCCTCTCTTTTGCGCGCTGATGGGCGCGCGCTGCGAAAGATGCACAAGGCCTGTGCTGGCGGCGCGGTGCTGCACGGCGCAAATAAAGTCGTGACCGGGTTCCTGGGCCAGACAGGTTTTGACGCGATCCTGCGTATCACCCGCGGGCAATGATATAGGCCGAACAGCGGAAAAGGGCGGACGGGTATCTTCTGCCGCAAGGCAAAAGAACCGTCCGCCCTTTTGGAATGCTTTTCTTCGCCTGCTCCGCTATCGGCCGGAAGGGGCGGCAGCGCTCGATTTCGCTGTCGTCAAATTGGCCAGGTTTCTACGGTGGCGGAGGCCGTTTTCTTCTCCAGATCGACGATGGCGTCAGCTTGAGGCCGGGGGCGCCGTCCTTGACGGGCTCTCATGGCTTACTGTCGTAAAAAGGAGGGGAATCAGCCTGCCAAACCGAATTTTTCTGATTTATTGCCCACTTTGTCGCCTGTGTGTGATATAATGATGAAAACAGCCAAGGGTTTTCCGTCTCAGAAGCCTGGAAGGGATGCACGCCAAGCATCTTGAAATAATAAAGAAGCGGTTGACGCAAAAGGCTGATGTGAAAAGCGGCAAAGGGAAGGAGGCCGTAACCATGCTGGAGGAACAGGCAAGCGCCGCGGGGCTGAAAGGGTTTCTGACGGGAAACTATGTGGAAACGCTGGGCCTCCTTCCCGCGCTGACGATGCTGATGCTGCTGGCCTTTATCGTTCATATCGACCATTATATCCGCGCCGATCTCAAAAAAACCATGCGGATCATTATTCTTGCGCTGTTCAGTTTGATTTTGCAGAATTTCCTGGAATACCGCTTGGCGACAGGCGAGGTGCAATGGCTGGCGCGGACGCTGACCGCCGTTTACGGCTACGCCATCCGCCCGGTGATCCTGATCCTGTTTATGCGCATCATTGCGCCGCGAAAGCGCTTTGGCTGGGCGTGGGCGCTGGCGGGCGTCAACGCGGCGGTGAATGCCACGGCGCTCTTTTCCCACATTTGCTTCTGGATCAGCGAGGACAACCACTATCATGGCGGCCCGCTCAGCGGGTGCTGTCTTTACGTCAGCGTGATCCTGCTTGTTTGGCTGTTCGTGCTTTCCATCCGCGTGTTTGCGCCGTACAAGCGAAAGGAAACCTGGGTGCCGATTCTGGTACTGGCGCTGATTGTCGGCGGAGTGATCCTGGATAAAAACGTCGGCCTGCTTCCTCAGCCCATTACCTATCTGACCTTGGCGGTGATCATCAGCTGCGTGGCCTATTATATCTGGCTGCATCTGCAATTCGTGCGGGAGCATGAGCAGGCCCTGCAGGCGGAGCAGCGCATCCAGATCATGATGACGCAAATCCAGCCGCACTTCCTCTATAACACCATCGCTACCATCCGGGCGCTCTGCCGCAGGGACGCGGAGAAGGCGGGCGAGGTGGCGGAACAATTCGGCGATTACCTGCGGCAGAACCTGGATTCCCTGAACATCGTGGGGCTGATCCCTTTTCAGAAGGAGCTGGAGCACACAAAAATCTACGCAGAAATTGAAATGGTGCGTTTTGAAAATATCCGGGTGGAATACGATATCCAGGACGACCGTTTTTCTCTGCCGCCGCTGACGCTGCAGCCCCTGGTGGAAAACGCCATCCGGCACGGCGTGCGCATCCGGGAGGAGGGCATCGTGCGGGTTTCGACCCGGAATACGGAAGCGGGCCATGAAATCGTCGTTTGGGACAACGGAGCGGGCTTTGACGTGAGCAAAATCGACGCTGCCGAGGGAACGCACATCGGCATCCGCAACGTGCGGGAGCGGATCGAGCGTATGTGCGGAGGAACGCTGAAGGTGGAGAGCGCCATCGGCGAAGGCACGGCGGTGACGATGACGATCCCGATACAGGAGAAAGCTGAAGCATGAAAATCATTTGCGTGGATGATGAACGGCTGCTGATGGAGGACACGGTAGCGATGTGCCAAACGCTTCCGCAGGCAGAAGCGGCAATCGGATTTACCCGGCCCGAAGACGCGCTGCGCCATCTGGAAGGAAACCGGGCGGACGTGGCGCTGCTGGATATTGACATGCCCGGCATGAACGGCCTTGAAATGGCGAAGAAGCTGCGCGAAAAATGGCCGGACATGCAGATCATTTTCTTAACAGGCTTTCCTCAGTACGCCCTGGATGCTTATGAGGTGCATCCCTCCGGCTATCTGCTCAAGCCCGTGAAAAAGGACAGGCTGGCGGCGGAGCTGGCCTACGCATCGTCCAAGCTCCAGCGGAAAGAAGGCGCGCATATCCAGGCGCGCACCTTCGGCAATTTTGATCTGCTGGTGGACGGAAAGCCCATCGCCTTTAAGCAATCCAAGTGCAAGGAACTGCTGGCCTATCTGATCGACCGGCACGGGGCCAGCGTGACCCGCCGGGAAGCCTTTGCCATTCTATGGGAGGATCGCATGTACGACCGCCCTATGCAAAAGCAGCTGGATACCATCATTCGTATGTTGCGCGCCACGCTGACGGAAAACGGCATCGGGGATATTTTTGAACTCAAAAGCGCCGCCATGCGCATCAACCCGGATTTGATCGCCTGCGACGCCTGGCGCTATCTGGCGGGGGATGAGGACGCCATCCGGCTGTACCGGGGCGAATATATGAGCAACTATTCCTGGGCTGTATTCACCGAAGGGTATCTGGAACAGCATAACAGATCATAACGGGGAAAACGAAGTTTTCCGTCTCGGCGG
>CAJOPV010000229.1 GCA_905236495.1 uncultured Christensenellaceae bacterium | reverse complement strand
TGCGGATCGCAGTAAATCCCGATCGACCCTTCCAGGCGCGTCCCCAGCTTCTCCCGAACGCCCGACAGCCTGTCAACGCGGTACAGGTTCTCGTTCGTCAGGACGATCACGGTATGCTCGTCCATCATTTTCACGTCAAAGATCGCTTCTCCCATGGGGAAAGACAGGTTGAAATTCCCCGCGCCTTCTTCCGCCGACGCCAGAGGCGCCAGCGCCAGCACGCAAGCCAGAATGAGCCAGAAGCCAATTCGTTTTTTCATGTTGATCCCTCCGTTTTCTGTTTTTTTGAAGACCTTCGCTCATTAGACGGGCTGATAGCCCGCGTGATTTCAGCAGGCAAAACTGTTACAATTCACCTGACCCGGACGGCCCGCGTCATATCCCCCTGTCCGTTTTCCACGGGGGCCAGATACAATGTTGGGGGGATTTCCTCCAGCGCGGGATAGGTCAGTTCCGCCCAGGTTTCCCCTACGGCGGAAATGCCCCCATGGCGCGGGAACAGGGGCTTGCCGCTTTCATCCGTCAATTCCAGGGCGTACAGCGCGCGGCTGAAGGAATCCGCGGGCCAGGCCTCGTCCCCGTTGCCAAACAGGAAATTTCTTTCCGCCTCCGGCAGCCGATAGCGCAGCTTCAAGTATGTCAATAGCGGCGTATAGGTAATTTCGCTGACCCAAACCGCCGTGCCGCCGACGTTCGTTTCCAGGTTGGGATGCTCGGTGACCACCTTTTCCTGCACGCGCCTTGTGTCCATACGGAAGGTGACCGCCCCGCGATCCGGCAATTGCATTTCTTTTGTTTCAGGGTCAAACAGCGAACGGCGGTATTTGCTGTCCTGCCAGGCCCCGATGGGCAGCGTCACGTCCACCGCGCCGTCCAGCCGGATATCCTCGTTGTCCAGCCGCCAGTATTCCGTCACAATGATCTCGCCCGGCGTCTGGCTTCCGCTGATTACCCCGCCGGAGCCGCTGGGCATCTCCATGGGCTGGCCGTCAAGCCAGATACAGTCCGCCCACCAGCCTACTTGATGATCCGCCAGCAGCGCTTCCGCACCTTCCTTTGCTCCCTCCGGCAAAAAGGCGTCCGGGGCCATGCCGCTGGGGATGCGATCCCCATACGCCTCCCGGGCGGTGATGCCCAGGGGCCGATCTACGTCCAGCATGCGGTAGCTGACGCGCACAAACAGCGTCCGCCCGTCGTAGCCCGCCTCCCGCACGGTGATTTCCACGCCGTTCACCGTTTCCTGATACAAATCGCTTTGCATCACCCCGTCGGCGCTCCTGGGCGCGGTATCTCCCAGCAGGAAGGACAGGCTGTCGAAAATCCCCCAATGGGTGGCCGCGTAAGCCGCCGTGGTGAAAAGGAGGATCAGGAGGGCCACAGCCAGGATCAATCCCCGCTTGTTCAACGGGAAAACGCGCCCCGCCGCCTGCCGCGGGGAGGAAACGCAGCGCCGCAGCGTCTCCTCCGTCCGCGCCGCAAAACGCTCCGGCATTTCCGGGTACTTTTCAAGCAGCAAGCGGCAAAACTCAGATTGCGTCATGTTTCATCCTCCCAATCGACCGACAATAATTCCTTTAGCTTCTTTCTCCCCCGTGCCAGCCGGGTGGACACGGTGCCCAGGGGCAGGCCCAGCGCCTCCGCGATCTGTCGCATGGCGTATCCGTCCAGATAACGCAGCATCATCAGGGTGCGGATATCCGGAGGCAGCATTTCCATCGCTTCTTTGACGGAATCGCTTTCCTGGGGCTGCTGCACGGCGGAATCCTCCTGAAGCGGATAGAAGCTGAACCGTTTTTTTCGCCGCAGCGTTTGCCTGCACTGGTTCACCAAAATGCGATACAGCCAGCCGGAAAACTGATCGGGGTTCCGCAGGCTTTCCCGCTTCTCCCACGCCAGGGCGATGGCCTCCTGCACCGCGTCCTCCGCGTCCTGGGGGTGGCGCAGGTGGCTGAGCGCCGCCCGATACAGCACCTTTTCCATCGCCGTCACCTTTTCCTGAAATGTCCCCGCATCCACTTTCTTCGTCCCTTCCCGGTTCCGTTCCGTTTCGCTTTTCAGATGCGCAAGCGGCGGCGTTTGTTCTTTTCCATCAAAGAATTTACAATTTCCTCCTTCGCTTTTCACGCCGCGCCTCCCATCCCGCCCGACAGCGCCATCACCAGCACGATGCAAAGCAAAAACAATATGACAGCCAAAGGAATGATCGTTTCTTTCATTTTTGTTTCTCCTTTCCGATGCGCGTATGCTTGATGAACCCACTTCATCCTATCGGAAAAGAGAATATGTAAAAGGCAGATAACGCAAACGACAGCGCATACACCGCAAACGACAAAAAACCCGCCTTTTTCATCAAAGGCAGGCTTCAAAAAGCTGTTATCAAGAAATCCGTTACGCGATTACCGTCTCGTCCGGCAGCACGATCTCTACCCGAAAAGTATCCCCTTCCTGAACGAATTTACATTGCCCGCCGACATTTTCGCAGGTCTTTCGGATATAGCGGGTGCCGAAGCCGTGGAGGCGGGTGTTTTCCTTGGAGGAGAGAAATTGCCCGCTGTGGAGGCGGAGGGTGGCGGGATCGAAGGGGTTTTCACAGCGGATGTAAAACATATCCCAGGAACGGGCGAAGGACAGGGACACGGCGGGCGGATCGCCCGATTGCTGATTCATTCGCTGGATGGCCTCGATGGCGTTGTCCAGGAGGTTTGAAATCACCATGCAAAAATCCGTTTCCGGGATGGGCAGGCGGCTGAGGGGGTAGGGCTGATAGCGGAAAACAATGCCGTTTTGATCCATCACGGCCTTCTTCGCCGTCAGCACCGCGTCCATGAGCGCGCAGCCGGTAATGAAGGGCTTTGGAACGCTTTGCACGCCGCGGAGCAATTCCCGCGCCTGCTGGTCAGTTGGGGCGTTTCCCTCCCTGAGCAATTCCTCCGCCGCGGCGATGCGGTGGCGCATATCATGCTGGGCAGCCATCATTTCAGCATACATGGATTGAATATCCTGATTGTGCCGGCGGCCCAGATCCATCATTTGCAGGGTCATTTCCGCCTGGCGGCGCTTTATCACCGATTGGGAAATCAGCTCATACAGCAGGATGGTAATCACCATCAGCGCCAGGGCGCACACGCTGATAACGGCGAAGGACGGGTCCTGGGAGGGGTGGCGAAGCTGGTAGGAAAAAAGCAACTCGGCGATCACCAGCTGGAGCACCAGCGACGCAAAAAACAGCGACAGCGCCGATAAGGACAAGGCGCCGTTTCCGCTCCTGCCCGCGATGCGGGGAATGGCGGAGGCCAGCAGGAACAAAAGCACGTTGGTGGTGAGCATATACGTCAAATGGATGGAGGTATAGGCCATCAGCTGCTCGTATTCCACCCCCAGCGCCCATTTGAGCACCGCGAAGGAAATATCCGCCACCGCCAGGAAGAAGGCGGCCAGCACCAGCGTCCATAAAATTCGCTGGGGCCAGGCGCTGCGGCCTGTGACACACGCATACAGGAAGGGGAAAAGAAACACCAGGTTATCCGTCTGCATGGGCAGCGGGAAAAACAGATACAGGGTGAGGAAACCGCCGCACAGCGCCTCAAACAGCACGTCCCAGCCCCAATGCGGGCGCTTGGCGTCCGGCAGGCAGCGGCTGATAAAATAGATCATCAGAAAGCCCTGAAACAGATTCACCGCCACCTCAAACACCGTCCACATTTTCCCTCACCTCCCCTGGTTGTAGCGGTTGAAGAGGTCGAAAAACTGCCCGGCATATTTCCGCCCCACGGGCACGGGCTTTCCGCCCGCCAGGGTGATTTTCCCTGGCTCGATGCGGCGAACGTACTGAACGTTGACGATAAAGCCCTTGTGGCATTGCCCGAACATCCCCTTTGGCAAAAGGGACAGATAATCGCCCAGCTTGGCTCTTGTCTCGATGGGCTCGCCGCCCGCTGTTTCGATGCGCAGGGTGTGGCCCTGGGCTTCGATCATAATGATATTCCGGGCGGGCACGAGAATCGTCTGCCGCCCCGCCTGGACGCTCACGCTGTCCGACTGGGCCAGCATCCAGCGGCTCCAGGCGATATCCAGGCATTCGGAAACGGCGGCGGGCGATACGGGCTTTAGCAGATACCGCAGGGCGTTAACGGTGTAACCGTCCAGAGCATATTCGGCATAATTGGTGATGAAGGCCATGGGAACGTACTCGTTCTTTTCGTGGATGCGTTTCGCCACCTCCATCCCGGATAATTCGGAGGGTATCTCGATATCCAGGAACAGCATATCCATGGGCAGGCCCCCTTCCCAATGCTCCAGCAGGTCCTCGCTGGACGGGTAAGCGTGAACGGACACGGCGCTCTCCCGTCCGTGGGCTTTCGCCCAGGCCGTCACGCAATCCTCCACCTGCCGGCGGCAAAGCGCTTCGTCGTCGCAGATCACGATGTTCATACAAAGCCTCCCGATCGTTTGGCAATTGATTTCATGGAAGTGTAGGGTATCAAGTGTGGAATGTGGAGAGTGGAGTGTGGAGTGATCGTTACCTGTATCCATCATGAAAAGCCAATCGTTCGTTCAGAAGAAAAGCATTTTCAAGAATAAACTCCACACTCCAAACTCCACACTTCACACTCCGTGCCCCAGCCTTCATCCAAATTGACAACCATATATCTTCTCCCTTATTATAGACGATTCCCTCCCCGGTGGCAACGCCAGGGAAAAGTCGTTCACGCCGTTTTTCCCGTCGTTTGCGCCATCCTTCCTTTCGATAAGAAAACCGTGTATAATGAGGATATATTTTCCCATGAAATGCCCGAAAGGTGCGGAAAGGAGGGGATACCGTTTGCGTCAGAATGCGCGCCGTTCACGCCAAGGCAGCCTTTTTGCGTCTTTTTTCCGTTATGCTGACATGGGAAACGGGAGCAACGCCCGTTTTGGCAATGCCGACGAAACGAAGGAGGAAAGAATCATGAAGCGAATGTTGGCGTGTCTGATGGCAGCTATGCTGCTGCTTGGCATCGGTGTGTACGTGCTGGCGGAATCCCCCCTGCACCGATACGAAAACACCTGGATGCGGGATCAGTTCCTGGACGAAGCCGCCGCCTGGGTGCTGGATTACGACGGAGAAATCACCCGCTGGAAATACGACGCCCAGGAGCCGGAGCACATAGGAAACGTGCAGGTCGTCACAGAGGAAATGTTCCAGGACTATCAGCAGCCTTATAGCGCCCTGCCCGCCGCGGCCCAGGCGGAGATCGATGAAACGGTGACCCAGCTGGCCCCGGACGGGGACACGCTGTACGTGATCAACCGTTTCGCCGGAAAGATCGGCACGGCGGACGATACGGGCGTGCATTGGGGCGCGTCCTTTGATCCCGCGCCGCTGTTCAATACTGAAGGCTGGGAAAGGGCTTCCCTTGGAAAAACCGTCGTAGATCACCGCCTGTATATACTGCTGGAGGACGATGGGAAT
>CAJOPV010000228.1 GCA_905236495.1 uncultured Christensenellaceae bacterium | reverse complement strand
GGCGTCATATTCGTTTGTCGCCTCCGGCGCGGCTTCCGTATTCAGCAGAAAGGCGATGCCCTCCGCCTCCATCAGGCGGATGCGCCGCGCAATGATTTCCTTGGGCAGCTTCATGTTGGGGATGCCATACATGAGTAAACCGCCCGGCTTGTCCGCTTTTTCCATCACGGTGACACGATGGCCTAACTGATTGAGCATATCCGCCGCAGCCAACCCAGCCGGGCCGCTGCCCACCACGGCGATCCGCTTTCCCGTGCAGACGGAGGGAACCCGAGGGCGTATCCAGCCCTTTTCAAAGCCCGTCTCGATGAGATACAGTTCGTTATCCCGGTTGGTGACGCCCTCGTCCGCCAGGTTGCAGGCCTTTTCGCACAGGGCGGGGCATACCCGGCCCGTGAATTCCGGGAAGGGAGCCGTCAGCAGCAGCCGCTCCAGCGCTTCCCTTTCCTGGCCCCGATACAATAGATCATTCCATTCGGGAATCAGGTTGTGCAGGGGACAGCCGAAATCGCTTTGGCAGAAGGGCACGCCGCAGTCCATGCACCGCCCCGCCTGGCAGCGCCGCTGGGGAACGGGCTGAGGAACGTGCAGGCCGCCATAGTCCGCCAATCGTTCCTTTGGGTCCCGGTATGGATTTTCCAGCCTTTCATACTCTAAAAAACCCGTTGGCTTTCCCATCCCCTCACGCCCCTTTCAGGAAGGACAGATATTCGTCCGAAATCACGGTTTTGAACAGCGGCAGCATTTCTTCAAAACGAGTCAGGATACTTTTCGCCTTTCGGGAGCCGGTGGCTTTTTCGTGCATTGTCAAAAGCCTCTTTAGCTCCCCGGCCTGGCTTTCCGTCACAGGATACGCCCGCACGTGCCCGGTGTTCAGACGGTGCTTTAGTTCATCCTCTTCATCCAGCACCCAGGCGACGCCGCCCGACATGCCGGCGGCGAAATTGTCGCCCACCCGGCCCAACACCGCCACCCGGCCCCCGGTCATGTATTCGCAGCCGTGGTCGCCCACGCCCTCCACCACGGCCCAGGCCCCGGAATTGCGCACGGCGAAGCGCTCCCCCGTCCTGCCGGCGATAAAGGCATAGCCAGAAGTCGCGCCGTACAGCGCCACGTTGCCGATCAGGGTATCCTGCTGCCGCCATACGCTGTCAACCGGCGGGCATACGGCGATGGTGCCGCCGGACAGGCCTTTGCCCAGGTAATCGTTGGCAACACCGTAAAGGGTGATCGCCTGCCCGGACCTAAGAAACGCCCCGAAGGATTGCCCGCCGCAGCCCTGGGCCTGGATGGCCTGATCGCCCTTCAGCATGGCGCCGAAGGCCCGGTCGGTGGTCATCAACTGCACGTGATCCTGGAAAAGCCGGGCATCGGTGCGCTCGGTCAAACGGAAATCGTGCTTTGCTTCCTTCTGGAAATGGGTGTTCCGGGAAAAGCCGATGAGGTCGCTCAAATCCAGCTTCGCGTCGGGCTTCATTTTCAGCAGGTCGCTGCGGCCCACCAGCTCGTTCACTGTACGTGCGCCAAGCTTTGCCATGATGCGCCGCATCTGCTCCGCGATAAAGAGCATGAACCGCTCCACATATTCCGGCTTGCCGATAAAGCGCTTGCGCAGTTCGGGATTCTGGGTGGCGATGCCGAAGGGGCAGGTGCCCAGATGGCACACCCGCATCATCCGGCAGCCCATGGTGATCAGCGGCGCGGTGGCAAAGCCGAATTCCTCGGCCCCCAGCAGCAGCGCCACCATCACATCGTGGCCGGTCATCAGCTTGCCGTCCGTTTCCAGCGTCACCTTCTGGCGAAGGCGGTTGCGGCACAGCACCTGATGGGCTTCTGCCAGGCCGATCTCCCAGGGCAGCCCCGCATGGTGAACGGAGCTCATCGGTGCGGCTCCCGTGCCGCCCTCCCCGCCGGAAATCAGGATGCCGCCCGCTCCGGCTTTCGCGACCCCGCTGGCGATGGTACCAACGCCGGTGGAACTAACCAGCTTTACCGTGATCTTGGCCTCCTCATTGGCGCATTGCAGGTCATAGATCAGCTCGGCTAAATCCTCGATGGAATAAATATCATGGTGGGGCGGCGGAGAAATGAGGGAGATGCCGGGGGTGGAGCAGCGGGTCTTCGCCACGCTTTCGGTCACCTTGGCCCCGGGCAGGTGTCCGCCCTCGCCGGGTTTCGCTCCTTGGGCCATTTTGATTTGGATTTCCTTAGCGGAGAGCAGGTATTCTCTCGTTACGCCGAAGCGCCCGGAGGCCACCTGCTTGATGGCGGAATTGAGGGAAGTGCCGAAGCGCTCGGGCAATTCGCCGCCCTCGCCGCTGTTGCTCTTTCCGCCCAAACGGTTCATGGCCTGGGCCATGCACTCGTGAGCCTCCCGGGAAATGGAGCCGTAGCTCATGGCCCCGGTGCGGAAGCGCTTCACGATCTCCGCCGCGCTTTCCACCTGATCCAGCGGGATTTCCCGGCAGGCATCAAAATCGAAGGTCAGCATGGAGCGGATGGTCCGGGGCCCTTCGTTTTCCACCCGGGCGGCGTACTGATCGAACAGCTCTTTGCTGTCCGTCCAGACGGACTGCTGCAAAAGGTGAATGGTCTCAGGAGTATAAAGATGCTCCTCTGCGCCCTCCCCGGTGCGCAGCTTATGCGCGCCGATGCTGGGAAGGCCCACAGGCAGCCCGGCAAAAGCGGCCTGGTGATGGAAGCGGCTGTCCGCCTCCACCCGGCTCAAATCCGCGCCGCCCAGGGAGGAGGGCGTGTTGGTAAAGTATGTTTCCACAAGCTGCTCATCCAAGCCCACGGCCTCAAACAGCTGGGCGCTTTGATAGGCCTGGAGGGTAGAAACCCCCATCTTGGAGGCGATTTTCAGTACCCCCGCCGTCAGCGCCCGGTTATAATCGGCAACGGCCTGCTCCGGCGTCTTGCCGATCTGCCCTTTTTCGCACAGCGTGCGGAGGCAGCCATGGGCCAGATAAGGGTTCACCGCCCGGGCCCCGTAGGCGATGAGCAGCGCCAGGTGGTGCACGTCCCGGGGCTCGCCGCTTTCCAGGATCACGGAAACGGCGGTCCGCTTTTTTATATGGATCAAATGCTGCTCCAGGGCGGATACTGCCAGCAGCGATGGAATCGCCAGACGGTTCTCGTCCACGCCCCGGTCAGAGAGGATCAGAATATTGATTCCCGACCCGCAGGCCCGGTCGCAGGCGGAAAAGAAGGAGTCCAGCGCCTGCCGCAGCGTGCTTGCTTTTTCATATAGCAGCGATACCGTGCGCACGGAGAAGGCGGGATGATCCATCCTCTTGATCCGGGCCAGCTCTTCCTCGGTCAGTACGGGCGAGGGCAGCTCCAGCACGGTGCAGTTGTCCGGGCCGTCGCCCAGCAGGTTTCCGTCGTCACCGATATAGATGGAGCAATCAGTCTTGATTTCCTCCCGCAGGGCGTCGATGGGCGGGTTGGTGACCTGGGCGAACCGCTGCTTGAAATAATCGAACAGGCTGGGGTGAGTCCTGGATAAAACCGCCAGGGGCTCGTCCGCGCCCATGGAAACGATGGGCTCCGTGCCGTTTTTCGCCATAGGCAAAAGGATATTCTGCACGTCCTCCTGGGTGTAATGAAAGGCCTTGCACAGCTTCATCTGCCGAGCTTCATCCAATGCTTCTTCCGTTTCCTTCGCCTTTGGCAGATCGCTGAGGGCCATCAGATGCCGCATCCAGTCCCCATAAGGCCGGGCCTGGGCATAGCGGGTCTTCAGTTCTTCGCTCTCCAGCAGCTCCCCCGTTTGCAGGTTCGCCTCCAGCACGTCGCCGCTTTTCAGTTTCCACCGGCGCACGATATGGGCGTTTTCTTCAAACAGCACCCCCGCCTCGGAGGAGAGGATCAGTCGCTTGTCATCGGTCAGGGCACAGCGAAGGGGGCGCAGACCGTTGCGGTCCAGGGAGGCGCACACCGTATCGCCGTCGGAATACAGGATCGCCGCCGGGCCGTCCCAGGGCTCCATCATGGTGGCGTAATATCGGTACAGGTCCCGCCAGGGCGTTTGCTGCCCGGATCCCTGCCAGGGCTCCGGCAGCAGGATCATGCCCGCCAGGGACAGGGGCAGGCCGTTCATGTGCAGGAACTCCAGGGTATTATCCAGCATCTGGCTGTCGCTGCCGTCTTCCTGCACCACGGGCAATACCCGCCGCATTTCCTCGCCCAGGACGGCAGACCGCATGGTTTCCTCCCTGGCCTTCATGCGGTCGTGGTTGCCCCGGATGGTGTTGATTTCGCCGTTGTGAAGCAGGCACCTTTGGGGATGGGCCTTGCTCCAGGAGGGGAAGGTATTGGTGGAAAAACGGGAATGCACCATCGCCATCCGGGAGCAGTAGCGCACGTCCTGCAGATCGTCGTAAAAGGAGCGCAGCTGGCTCACCAGCATCATGCCTTTATAGACCACGGTGCGGCAGGACAGGGAGCAAACGTAGGTATCCGTATCCTGCTTTTCAAAGACCCGGCGCAATACGTAAAGCCGCCGGTCAAATTCCGCACCGGCGGCGATCCCCTCAGGGCGTTTCAGAAAGCACTGCCGGATGCGGGGCATGGTGCGCCGGGCCCCAGCCCCCAGCTGGGCCGGATGGCAGGGCACGCCGCGCCAGCCCAGGACGGGCAGGCCTTCCGAAGCAGCCAGCTGCTCAAAAATGCGGCAGACATTCCGTACCCCTACTTCATCCTCCGGCAGAAAGAACATGCCCACGCCGTAATCCCCGGGGTCGCCCAGAGAAATTCCTTCCTCCCGGGCCCAGGCGGCAAACAGGGCGTGGGGCAGCTCCGTCATAATGCCCACCCCGTCGCCGGTGGTGCCCAGGGCGTCGCTGCCAGCCCGGTGGGCCAGGCGCTCCACGATGGAAAGCGCCTGATCCACGGTGCGGTGGGTGCTCTTGCCGCTCAAATCCACGATGGCGCCCACGCCGCAGCTTTCATGTTCCAATGCTTCGTGATATAAAGGATACTGTCGGTCCCGCATTGTCAGTCCTCCGTCCTCTTTGACGAAAGTATGATTTCCGCCGCATAATCGCTCATTTTCATGCCGTGCCGCATGGCGTACTGCTGCATGGCCCGGTGGGCTTCCGGCTCGGTGATCCCGTGCCGCCGCATCAGCAGCCGTTTGGCCTGCTCCACCGTTTGCTTTTCCGCTCCCGTGCGCTTGGGCAGATGCATCTGATGCAATTGAGACAGCATCTCCACCGCCCCTGCCAGCGCCTGGGAGGAAAGGGGCAGCGGCAGCCGGAAGATTTCCGGCGCTTCGCAGTCCTCCAGCAGCGCGGTCTTGCCGATCAAAAGGATCTGCACCCGGTCGCCGTAATCCCATTGCAGCTCGTCTGCCTTACAGTCGGGAATCTGACCCATCAGCACCACGATGCCGTCCTCACATTCGTTGAGGGTGCGGCGCAGCTCGCTGCCCGAAGCGCAGCAGCGGAACACCGAAAAGCCGGAGGAGGCCAGCAGCCGGTTCAGCTTTTCCCTGCTCTCTTCCAGCACGCTGGCAATGACGATCCTTGCCACTGGCTTCACCTCCGTCCTTGTTCGCACGTCTGCGCTTCGCGCATCCGCGCATCTTCTCCATATTTCTTGGCTGTATAGCTCTTTTGCGTCTCTTCGAGCCGCAACGAGCAGATAAACTTTGTTCGCACGTCTGCGC
>CAJOPV010000227.1 GCA_905236495.1 uncultured Christensenellaceae bacterium | reverse complement strand
GGTTCCCCCAGAGAAATCGTTTCTTAATTCACCTCCAAATACATGATTTTTGCCTTCTCGTTCAGGCTGCGGATGAACGCGTCCAGCGCCATGCCGCCGTCCACATATTGGTGGATCACCTGGTTGATGGCGTCGGCATTGAGGCCGTCGGCATAAACGGTGCGGGTGGGCATGACCACCTTCTCTGCGATGGCGCGGTAAAGAACGATATCCTCCGCGGAAATCTGCCAGCGCTCCTCATTCTGGTCATATTGGGCCTGGAGCCCCGCCAGGGTGTCCTTAAGCTCCGCCTGGCGGTCGGCATCCTCGGCGGCACTGAGCTGCGCTTGGATCGCCGCTATTTGGCCTTCCAGCCGCTGCTTGGTGTCCCCGTAGGTGTCCAGGCGGAGGGGCTGGGATTTGGAGGCATCCAGGCGGTACAGGGTTTCCAAATTCAAATGCTGGGCGTAGAACTCCAGGAATTTGAGCGCCTCCTCCTGATGGGGCGAGGCGGGGTTCAGCACCATCAATTCCATCCTTCCCCGCACCACCTGGGGCGCGGTATCGCTCAGGCGCGGCGGCAGCACAGATTCCACCAAATCCGCATCGTCATAGCCCCTGCCAAAGTACTGGGGATAGGCCATGAACAGGGGCATCCTTTCCGCGTTCTCCTCCAGGATGTCCCGATGGTCCATCACGTCCTGAACGCCAGAGCGGAACTCCGTCGTGTCAAAATCCACCGGGGCCGTCCAGTCCTCATGCTCCAATAGGTATTGGCGGATCACCGTAGCCAGCATCCCCTCCGCGCCGCCGTAGCATTCCATCAGGCCGTAGTAATCCCCCTCGTAGGCTTCATCGAAGGCCGCTTGCAGGCGGAACAGTTCCCCGTAGGTTTCGGGATAATCCCCCAACTTCATTTCCTCCCATTGGGTGCGGTTCAGCGTCCAATAGTCGATCTCCGCCCGCACGGGCACGGCGTACAATTCCCCGTTTTGAAACAATAGCTGTTTGGCCCAATCGTAATAATTTTCCGTGGCGTTCGTCAGGATGGATGAGGCCGTCAGCTTCACGGCGTAGCCCTTCTGCACCGCCTCCAGATAAATCCCGTCCGATTTGGTGACGTATAAATCCATGGTCGTGTCTCCAGTCAGCAGGGCGGACTGCAGGCCCAGGAAATCGCTTTCCCGCTGGTCCAGTTGGACGTTCACGCCGGGGTTTTCAAGGCAAAAGGCGCGAATGATCCCCTCGTCGGGAAAGCCCATGACCGTCAGCGTCACCGTTTTGGAAAGATCGGCCTCGATGTCCAGCACGTACAGGGACGGGCTCTGGAAAAGCACATAGCTTTTTCCCAGGAGGAACGCCCGGGCCGCGTACAGACTTTGCACGGGCAGATAGCCAAAGAGCCGGGGCTCCTGGCCTGCCGTCCTCATGTACGCCCTGCCGCCTTCCGCCGTATAATACAGGGATCGGCTTTCTTCGTCCCACGCAAAGCCGCCCTTCTGCTCCGGAGACGACCCATCGTCCAGCACCGTTTCTTCCTTCGTTTCCGGGTCGCAGAGCATCACCGTTTGGCCGCCGCCCCAGCCGTCCCCAATCCCGGCAATCAGCCTGCCGTCCTGGGCGGCGTGCAGCGCCGTATATTCCGTTTCCCCCAGCGGGACGGGAGCCGCGTCCTCGCCGGTCAGCATATAAAGCTCGTTCACCTGCCCCCGATCGAAGGTGAAGGAGGAAAGCAGCAGGAATATCCTTTCCCCGTCGCTGACCGCCGAAAGGGCGGCCTTTTTCTGCGTTTCCCCCTGATCCTCAAAGATGAAAATCTCGTCCGCCTGGGGGAAGGCCGGGGAAAACCCGTGATCCTCCACGCGGTAAAACGCCTGAAGCGCGCCGCTGAACAGATAGATCGTTGGCCCCAGGGGCAAAATGAAGCTGAACTGATAAACGCTTTTGATCTCCGGGGTGCCCACCAAATCCGCCCCGGCGTTCATCACCTGGATCATTTCTCCGTCGGGCCGCAAGCGCCACACGCCGCTGTTCGCCAGCGCGTACAGATCGTCCCCCACCCGGCACACGTCCTTGATATTTCCCACCGTTTCCTCCACCGCCAGGGAATTGATGTTTTCGGCAAGGCCGCCCAGGGGCAGGGCCGCCAGGATCAGCGCCAATAAACAAAGCAACAGCTTTTTCATCGTGATTCCTCCTTCATTGATGCGTTATTTTTACCGATACACCGCCTGGGTGTAATCCGTGCTTTCCAGGTCGATCATGTTCCCGGTCCGGGCGTCAAAGACCAGGGAATGATAGCCCAGGCTGTCCCGGAAAATATCCGCGCCG
>CAJOPV010000226.1 GCA_905236495.1 uncultured Christensenellaceae bacterium | reverse complement strand
TTTCTATTTTCCCATATTAACTTCTACCGTTTTTCAAGGTAAATTCAGGCGTCCTTTGGCGGTGGACGTTACTCTGGGAATTTACGAAGATTTTGTAAAGACGAACTATTGAATTGTCAGGCTTTTTGATCGTTCGGGATTCGCCGGAAGATTCATTTCCTTTGCCGTGCGATCGTTCGTCCTCATCAGGATTTGCCAGCATGCCGAAAGCATGTCAGGGCATAATAGAGCCGGGTGAGAAATGCGTGACGGGACTGAAAAAGATGATGGGCCTGCCGGTGATGCTGAACGGGAAAACGGCGGGCAGCGTGCTTCGGGGCGTGCTGACGGAGGACGGGCGCAGCCTGCGGGGGATCGTGGTGCGGGGCGGACTGCAAGGAGCCAGGTGGATTCCCCGCCAGCAGATCACCCTGGTGGGGCAATTGTCGGTGATCGGAACGGGCCGGCCCCGGCGGCTGCCCAGGGACGCGGACTACCGCCTGTTCCGGGTCAGCGATCCGGAGGGCGCCAGGCTCGGCGTGGTGACGGACGCGCTGATGAACGAAACCACCCTGCGGGTGGCGGCGCTGGAAATATCCGCCGGGCCCCTGGACGACCTGATAGACGGGCGATGGTACGCCACGTCCTTTCAGGTGCGGCCCTGCGGGGACACGGGCCACGTCACCGTACCCAACGCCTGGGAGGAGGTGGAGCATCCATGAGCAAGCTGATCTGGGCCGGCATGGCGGGCTTTCTGTGCGGCGTGAAATACCGGGAAATGGGCCGGCGCTTCTGCTGGAAAACCCTGCGGAAAAGGGCCCTGCGGATGGCATATATGATGAAGAAACTGTGACGAGGGGGAGGCGAAGCCCATGACCGCATGGCCCGCCCGCCGGGGACTGAGCCGGGGAGGCCGATGGGCCGTGGGCATCGGCGCGGCGGTGGCGCTGGGACTGTGGGGCAAGGCCCTGGTGCAGTTGGCGGTGCAGATCGTTTTATCCTGCCTGCTCTGCGCCCTGGCCCTGCCGCTGTGCAGGCGGCTGGAAAAACGGATGAAGCGCCCCGCCGCGGCGCTTTTATCCGTGGCGGGGCTGACGGCGACCGCCCTGGGCACGGTGGCCCTTTTGATGCCGCCGCTGATCAGCCAGATCACCCTGATCGTCAACCAGGCGCCCCGGTTCCTGGGGTGGCTTCGCCTGCTGTGGCAGGATATCAGCCGATGGGAATGGGTGCGGGCGCTGGGGCTGGATCAGAACGGCCCGGAGCAGTGGATCGCCCAGGCGTCCCAGTGGATCGCAGGCAGCCTGCCCGCTTTGCTGTCCGCCCTGGCGGCGGGAGCGGACAGCCTGAGCCGGGCCTTTCTGACCCCCGTTCTTTCCTATTACTTTCTGCGGGATCGGGAGATGTTCACCTATCGCCTGTCCCTGTGGATTCCCCTGCGGCACCGCAGGCGGGCGCTGACCGCTCTGGGGGCCATGCGGCGGGAGGCGGGCTGCTACGTGCACGGGCAGATGCTGGTGTCCCTGGCGGTGGCGGTGATGACGGCGGCGGGGCTGCTGATCTGCGGGATCCCGGCCTGGCTGGCCCTGGGGCTGATCATGGGGCTGTGCGAATGGATTCCTTACGTGGGCCCGCTGATCGGCGGGGTGCCCATCGTGCTGTTTTCCCTGCCCATGGGGATTTCATCCCTTTTGTGGGCCCTGGGGATCACCGTGGCGGTGCAGCAGATCGAGGGCTATTTCCTGTCCCCCCGCCTGATGGCCGGGGCCACGGGGCTGCATCCGGCGGCGGTGCTGGTGCTCCTGTCCGCCGGGGGGCTGCTGTTGGGGCTGCCCGGCATGATGGCCGCCATCCCCGCCTTCGTCTGCCTGCGGGGGGCGGCGCGGGTGCTGTACGACACCCGAACGTAGGGCGGGCCGCAATTTTTATTTTCTTTCATCCGTTTACACTGTAAATTATTGACCTTTTCCATGATTTCGTCCCATTCCTGCCGTTTTTCGCCTTGCGGGATGGGGGCAATTGGTGTATAATGGTAAAAAAGGAAGGGGGGAGCGCGGTGTCGGAAAAATTTGAAACCATGAAAATGCGCCCCCTGCCGGAAGGCAGAGAGACGGCGGCCGATATCCTTGCCCATGTTTACCGTGCGCTCCAGGGAAAGGGCTACGATCCCATCACTCAGCTGGTGGGGTTCGTGCTCACTGGCGATCCCACATATATTACCAGCTTCCAGGGGGCCCGCAGCCTGATCTGCCGCCTGGAGCGGGATGAAATACTGGAAGAACTGGTCCGCTTTTACGTGGAAAACAAATTGAACGCATGAGCGGGCGGATTCTGGGCCTGGACGTGGGAGACAGGCGCATCGGCGTGGCCCTCAGCGACGAGGGCCGATTGATCGCGTCCCCCCACAGCGTATATACCCGTGTGGGGTATTCTCCCGACGTGAAGCATATCCTGCGTTTGTGCCAGGAGACCGGCGCGGAGCTGATCGTGTGCGGCCTGCCTAAGAACATGGACGGCAGCGTGGGGTTTCAGGCGGAAAAGGTGATGGCCTTCGCGGATAAGCTGCGGGAAGCGGGGCTAGACGTGGTCTATCAGGACGAGCGGCTTTCCACCGTATCCGCCCATCAGGCGCTGATTGCGGGCGGCGTGCGGCGGGACGACCGCAAGGGCGTGGTGGACAAGGTGGCCGCCGCGGTGATTTTGCAGCAATATCTGGACAGCGGCGCTTGACCGCGCCCATCAATTTGACGGAGGAACAAAAAATGACGGACGAAGAAATGAACAACATCCCTGAGGAAGACGAATTGCCCGAAGGCATCATCGAATTGACCGACGAGGACGGCGTCACCACCCAATTCGAGTATCTGAACACCATCGAATACGACGGCGATCTCTACGTGGTGCTGATGGTGCTCTCCGACGAGGACGTGGACGACGACGAAGGAGAAGTGCTGATCCTGAAAATCGAAAAGGACCCCGATACCGGCGAGGATATTTACGTCTCCATCGACGACGACGAGGTATCACAGGCGGTGTTTGATCAGTTCATGGCCATGATGGACGAGGAGGACGAGGAATAATCGTCCCCCAACGCGGCATCGCGTCCCGCGTTTGCCGTCCGTCCCTTGTAAAAAAGCCCCCTTTGATTGGGGGCTTTTTTGCTGCCCGGAAATCCGCCGCCCTTTCCCTCATAAGCAGATTGAGCTCTTTGCAGCGGCATATTGCAATATCCATGCTTTATGTTTCACGTGAAACAACGCGGTTTCGCGCCGCGGACTTTTTTTGCGCGTATATTTTCCGCCCGTTCCAGACACACTATCTCTGAACAAAAAAAGGAGGCATGTTGCAATGGTGGATAAAATCGCGCTGCTGCTCACCATCATCGGGGCCATCAACTGGGGTCTGATCGGCGTATTCCAGTTTGACCTGGTGGCCTATATCTTCGGCGGTCAGGCCGCGCTGCTCAGCCGGATCATTTACACGCTGGTGGGCGCCGCCGGCCTGTGGTGCATTTCCCTGCTGTTCCGGGACAGCGACACGGTGAAGGAATAACGGATCCATCAAAAAAGGAGGGCCCGTCATTTCGCCGCCTATCGCGATGAAAGCCGCGCCCTCCCCAGCCTCTTCCGATAATGATATTGGAAGGGGCTATTTATATTTTACAGGCATGGTTCTTTTTCTGTCCCGTTCAAAAAGCGTAAGCAGCGCGGGCAGAAACACCAGCACCAGGATCACGGAAATGGCCGCGCCCCGGGACAAAAGCAGGCCGATGGAGGAAATGTAATACACGCTGCAAAGCCGCCCGATGATATATCCGGCAGTGATCATGATGATACCGGAGGTGAGCACCGTGGGCAGGGCGTGGGCAAGGGCGCGGGTCAGCGCGTCCGCGGCGTTTCGCCCCGATTTCCTGGCGGAACGATACTGCTGGGTCAGTAAAATCGCATAGTCGATGGTGGCTCCCATTTGAATGGATACGCAGATCAGGTAGCTCATGAAGAAAATGGGCTGGCCCAGCAGGCGGCTCACCGCCATGCAGAGCCATATCGCCCCCTCGATGACGAACACCAGCACCGCGGCCACCCCCGCGTGGCGGAAGGACAGGGCCACGATCAGGAAGATCGCCGCCAGGGTGATCAGGTTCACCCGCAGCAAATCCCCCTGGAACGCCTGGCCGATATCGTAGGTGGACATGGCGACGCCGGTCAGGTACACATCCTCGCCGTATTCGGCCCGTGCCTTGGCCAGCGTTTGGTCAATGGCGCTGCCCATCCGCCCGTCACCCACGGGGAACCGGGGCGTCAGCAGCATGCGGGTATAGTGGGGGCCGATGAAGGCCGTGCGGGCGGTGTCCAGGGCGGCCTTCAGGCTGTCGATCCGCTCGTCGCCCGGCAACAATCCCCCCGCCGCGTCCAGCAGCCGATCCGCCCGGACGGAGGAGCCAAAGCCCCGCGCCAGGAAAAACAGGTTCACCGAGAAGGGGGGAAGGCCCGTCAGGTCGGCCACGTCCTGGGCGGTATAGGTTTCAAGCGCCGCCGCGCCGGTGGTGACCATCGCGGCCACGCCGTCAAAGGCGCGTTCGCCTCCTATCTCGATTTCCGATAACGCCTGGGCCAAGGCACGCTGCCGGTCGTAATCCGCCTCCGTGTCGCCGCCCGGCACCAGCAGGGCCAGGGGATCGGAGGAGCCGAAAATCCGCTTGATCTGGCCCGTTTCGCCCTGGTTGGCGCTGCTTGTATCGGTAAAGGTATACGTATTGCCGCTTTGCAGCACGAAGCCCGCAATCGCCGCCACGGACAAAATCGCCGCAATGACCCGCCGCCCGCGCAGCACGCCCCGGGCCAAATGCGCGCCGCCCAATCGGATGGGCCTGTGCTGGGTGCGGATCAGGCCCTTTTTGCACAGCAGCGTCATGGCGGGCATCAGCAGGAACACCGACAGCATGCTGATCACGATTCCCTTGGACAGCACCAGGCCGATATCAAAGCCGATGGTGAAGCTCATGAACAGCAGGGATAAAAGCCCCGCCACCGTGGTGAAGGCGCTGGACGAAATGGGCATGAAGGAATCCGCCAGCGCCCGGATCATGGCCTGCTCCGCTTCCAGCCCCTCCTGCCGCCGATCATTCCAGGCGTGCAGCAGCATAATGGCGTAGTCGATGGACAGGGCCAACTGCAAAATGGCGCAGACGGCGAAGGTGATAAAAGACACGTCGGGAAAAATGAAATTGGTACCCATATTGATCAGGATGGACAGGGCCAGCACCGCCAGGATCACCGGCGGCTCCAGCCAGGCCCGGGAGGTAAGCAAAAGCACCAGCAGCACCACCGCCACCGCAATGGCCATCACCACCGGGATTTCCCTGCCCACGCTTTCCTGCACGTCCAATTGCGACGCGGCGGAGCCGCCCACGGCGTAATCCCCCGCCGATGGAAACATGCCGCGCAATTCCTCCACCAGCGCCGCGCCGTCGCAGTCCTTTAGCGTCAGCGTCACCAGCTGCCACACATGGCCGTCCCGCTCCACAGCGTCCTTTTCCTTTTCATGCACCGCCAGCTGCACCTGGGGCAGTTCGTTCATTTCCCGGACGTATTGGGAAAGCGTCTCATCCTCCAGGTCGTGAAACATGACGCGCAGCTGTTCCGTGCTGCCAAATTCCGCCTGCATCACGGTCAGCGCCCGGCGGGTCATGGTGCTTTCGCTCAAATAACGGGTCAGATCGTAGTTGATCCGGGTTTTGCCGATGCCGGGCACGCAAAAGGCCGCCAGGATCAGCCCCAGGATCAAAATCACATACCGATGCCGGACGATCCCTCCGGCGATTTTTTCTTTCATAGGTCGCCTCCTTCCCTGGTATTATACAGGAATTGGTCCCGTCGCACAATCGGATCGCCCATTGTTTCACGTGAAACAATGGGCCCCCGGCGCTTTTTCGGTTGACTTTCTCCGTATCTTGTGGCAAACTTTGAAGCGGAGAAGGGAGGGATGGCCGTGCGGATCACGGGGCTGCGCCTGCGGGATTTTCGCGGGTATCAGCAATTGACGCTGACGCCGCCGCCGGGGGTGACGGTGCTGGTGGGCGAAAACGGCGCGGGGAAAACCAACCTGCTGGAAGCGGTGCACCTGTGCTGCCTGGGCCGCAGCCATCGCACCGCCAACGATAAGGAAATGATCCGCCGGGATCAGGAGACCGCCGCCGTGCAGCTCACCGTTTCCCGGAACGATGGCGCCCACGACGTGGGCGTGAGGCTGTTTGAAAACGCCAGGCGGCGCAAGGTGGTCTACGTCAACGGCAAAACCGCCGCCCGCATGGGCGAATTGATGGGCCACGCCACCTGCGTCATTTTTTCGCCGGAGGATTTGGCCTTGGTCAAGGACGGCCCCCAGGCCCGCCGCCGGTTTCTGGATATGCTTTTGTCCCAGCAGCAGCGGGCGTATTTTTACGCCCTGCAAACCTACATGAGCGCCTTAAAGCAGCGCAACGCCCTACTGAAGCTGGGCGATCTGCGGCAATTGCCCGCCTGGGACGAGCAATTGGCCGCCGCCGCCGCGCCGCTGGTGCGCCTGCGCCGGGACGCCTGCCAGGATTTGAACGCCCGGGCCGGGGTGCATTATCTCTACATCGGCGGGCGGGAGGAGGAAACCTTCGCCCTGGAATACCGGGGGGCGCTGGCGGAATCCGGCGATCCCGCGGCGGATATGCTGCGGGGCCTTCACGCCTGCCGGGAGGAGGATCTCCGCCGACAAACCACCTGCTTCGGCCCCCATCGGGACGAATTGGAGCTGACCCTCTGCGGCGAGGCCCTGAAATCCTTCGGCTCCCAGGGGCAGATGCGCACCGCCGCCCTGTCCATGAAGCTGGCAGCCTTCGATCTGCTGGAAAGCAATCAGGGCGAGCCTCCCCTGCTGCTGCTGGACGACGTGCTCAGCGAGCTGGACCCGGAACGCCGCCGCCGTCTCATCGCCCGCATCGGCCGGGCCCAGGCGCTGCTCACCTGCACCGATCAAAACGATTTCATCGGCGCCCGCCCCGCCTGCGTGCTGCGGGTGAAGGATGGGCAGGTGGAGGAAGCAAAGGACGCTTGAAATTGGCAAATTTTGGAATATCGTTGGGTCCGCCATGCAGGAAAAACCGCCTGTATGGCGAATGTAATAACAACTAATGAAAAGGAGGACGTTCACCATGGATTTGAAAGGAAGCCGCACCGAGCAAAACCTGCGCACCGCCTTTGCCGGCGAAAGCCAGGCCCGGAACAAGTACACTTATTTTGCCTCCAAGGCCAAGAAGGAAGGCTACGTGCAGATCGCCAATCTGTTCCTGGAGACGGCGGACAACGAAAAGGAGCACGCGAAAATCTGGTTCAAGCTGCTGGGCGGCATCGGCACCACCGCGGAAAACCTGCTGGCCGCCGCGGAGGGCGAAAACTACGAATGGACGGATATGTACGCCCAGTTCGCCAAGGAGGCCCGGGAAGAGGGCTTCGACGACATCGCCGCCCTGTTTGACGGCGTGGGCGCCATCGAAAAGGAGCATGAGGAGCGCTATCGCAAGCTGCTCAAAAACGTACAGGAGGGCCTGGTGTTCTCCAAGGACGGCGACATGATCTGGCAGTGCGGCAACTGCGGCCACATCGTAGTGGGCAAACAGGCCCCCGACGTCTGCCCCGTCTGCGCCCATCCCCAGGCGTATTTCCAGGTCCGGGCCGAGAATTATTGAGGAAATCACGGTTCAGGGGCCTCCGGGGCCCCTGAACCCCCGCCGGGAGATTTCACGGGCGTGCCCTGCCGTCGGCTCGGTCAAAGGGATTTCGTCCGCATTTTTCACCGCCCCAGCCGGATTTTCCGCCGCTCCACGGCGGCGGCATACTCTTTTTCCTCCTCCTCGCCCTCCGGCACGAAGGCGGGCACCACGGGGGCGGGATTTTCGTCTGCGTCCAGGGCCACGTACACGGCGTAGGCCCGGTTCACCATTTCCCGCTTGCCGTTGAGCTTTTCCACAAAGCTGTCCACCCGCACCTCCATGCTGGTGCGGCCCGCCCAGGTGACCCTGGCCTCCTGCACCACGGTATCGTTGAGATGGGCCGGGGCGATAAAATCCAGATGATCCACGCACACGGTGGTCACCGCGCAGTGGGCGTAGCGCCTGGCCGCCACGGCGCCGATCACGTCGATCCAGGCCATCAGCTGGCCGCCGAAAAGCCGGGGCGTCTGGTATCCGTTGCAGTGCTGGGGCATCACGATCTGCACCCCGCTGGTCACGTCATGCATCCTGATCATCCTCTCCGCGTTCTTTTTTTCATTATAAACCAGTCCCTCCTGCCCCGCAAGGGCATGTTTTTTTTCGCCTGCGCATACGCTGACCGGGGAGGGGATCAGATGGCGCGGATCGGACGGATAACGGCGTTGCTGCTGCTGTGCCTGCTGCCTGTCCTTCCCGCCCGCGGCGAAGGCGCGCCCCAAGGCACGCTGATCTGGATCGAAACGGATCGGATGCGGCTGACGGTGTACCAGGACGGCCGGGAAACGGCGGCATACCCCATCGCCGCCGGGAAACGGGACACCCCCTCGCCCCTGGGCGTGTTTCGTATCACCCACCGGTTCGCCACCGAATTATCGGGCTTTGGCACCCGGTTCCTGGGGCTGAACGTGCCCTGGGGCAGCTACGGCATCCACGGCACCAACCGGCCCGAATCCATCGGCAGCGCCGCCTCCCACGGGTGCATAAGGCTTTCGGTGAAAAACGCGGAAAAGCTGTACACTTCGATCCCAAACGGCACAAAGGTGGTGATCGAGGGCGGGCCCTACGGCCCCCTGGGCTGGGGTCTGCGCGCCCTGCGGGAAGGGGACCGGGGATCGGACGTGCGGCAGCTGCAATTGCGGCTGATCCAGAAGGGCTATTTATGGGGCGGGGCGGACGGCGTATTCGGCCCCTCCACC
>CAJOPV010000225.1 GCA_905236495.1 uncultured Christensenellaceae bacterium | reverse complement strand
GCAAATTGATATCGGAAGCAGTCATCCTGACTGCTCCTCGGACCGGGAGACCCGGTCCTGCGGATAAAAGTCGAAAGGGCTGCAGCCCTTTCGAGCTATCTCGGGGTTTATTGATACTCTGGGCTCCCGACGGCAGAAATGCCGCCGGGAGTTTTTTCTTTTGCTTGTGAGGAAGACGATTCTGTGATATAGTGAAACAAGCGCAACGAACGGGCATTCCTTTGAAGTATGCCGGAACAGGAGGCACCCATCATGGCGGTATGCGGGGTCATCGCGGAATATGATCCCTTCCACAAAGGGCATGAAAGGCATTTGCTTTGGGCCCGGGAGGCCGCGGGGGCGGAACAGGTGGTCTGCGTCATCAGCGGCTGCTTTACCCAGCGGGGGCTGCCCGCCCTGCTCTCCCCCTACGATCGGGCCGAAATGGCGCTGCGCTGCGGGGCGGATATCGTGCTGCAATTGCCCTACGCCTTTTCCGTGCGGGAGGGAGATTTTTTCGCCCTGGGGGGCGTGCAGATCCTTTCCGCGCTGGGGTGTGTGTCTCATCTGTCCTTCGGCTGCGAAGAAAAGGCCCTGCCCTATCTGAACGATGCCGCGGCGCTGCTGGAAACGCCGGACGAAGCGCTGGAGGAGGCCGTTCAGGCCGGGTTGTCCGAGGGCCTTTCCTACGCCGCGGCGGCGGGCAGGGCGGTGGAAAAGCGGCTGCAGGCGCCGCCCCGCGCTCTGGACCGGCCCAACGCCGCCCTGGCCCTTTCCTACCTTCGGGCCATCCGCCGCCTGGGCAGCCCCCTGATTCCCGTACCCATTCCCCGGGAAGGGCATTACCACGCCCGGGAGCTCACAGGCGCGCCTTCCGCCTCCGCCCTGCGAGCCGCCATATCCCGGGGGGATTGGCAGGGCATCTCCGGCGCAATCCCCCAAGAGGCCTTGCCCGTTTTGGAGAAGGCGCTGCTGGCGGGGCGCGTATGCCCCCCGGAGCGGATGGACCCCTTTCTCACCCTTGCGCTGATGCGCCGAACGGAAAGGGAGATCGCCATGCTGCCCGGGATCGGCGAAGGGCTGGAAAAGCGTATCCTGAAGGCGGCCCGAAGCGCCGTTTCCTGGGAGGAGCTGATCCGCCTCGTCAAGACCCGGCGCTACACCTACGGGCGGATCAGCCGGGCCCTGTGCCACGCCGTGACGAACGTGACATGGGACGAGCTTCCTTCCTTGCCGGAAAGCGCCCGGGTGCTGGGCTTTCGGGAAAGCGCCCGGCCCCTGCTTCGCCGGATGCGGAAAAGCGGCTTTCCCCTTTTTACCCGCCCCGCCCTGTCCAATCCCCTGGATCAGCGGGCGGATGAAACCTGGCACGCCCTTGCCGGGCTGCCCCGGGCGGAGGCCTACCGCCGCGGCCCCATCATTCTGCCATAAGAAGAAAGAGGGATCCTATGCGCGAAATACCCGTGGATCAATTAACGGAGCTGGTAAAAACGCTGTGCCTCTCCGCCAATTACGAGATCGGCCCGGATATCGAGGCCGCCGTTTCCGCCGCCTGCGAAAGCGAGCCCTCCCCCACAGGCCGGGCGGTGCTTTCCCAGCTCAGGGAGAATTACCGCATCGCCCGGGAAGAAAAAATCGCCATTTGTCAGGATACGGGCATGGCGGTGTTCTTCATCGACGTGGGCCAGGAGGTGCACTTTACCGGCGGCGGCTTCGAGGACGCCGTAAACGAAGGGGTGCGGCAGGCATACCGGGAAGGGTACCTGCGCAAATCGGTGGTGGACGACCCGGTATTCGACCGCAAAAACACCGGGGACAATACCCCCGCCGTGATCCACCTGCGCATCGTGCCGGGGGACCATGTGCATATCCTCTTTACCGCCAAGGGCTTCGGCAGCGAAAACATGAGCGCCGTCAAGATGTGCACCCCGGCGGAGGGGGAAAAGGGCGTCCTGGATTTCATCGTGGAGACCGCCCGAAAGGCGGGGCCCAACCCCTGCCCGCCCATGATCGTGGGCGTAGGCGTGGGCGGCGCCTTGGAGCAGGCCGCCCTGCTTGCCAAGCGCATGACGGCCCGCCCCT
>CAJOPV010000224.1 GCA_905236495.1 uncultured Christensenellaceae bacterium | reverse complement strand
TTTTCCTAAAATCCCTACGGGATTTCCGGGCGGAAAATCTGCAAGGAATGAATTTTGCAGAGCAAAATTCTCCCCGCCCGACCGGCAAAGCCGGTCGATACGATTTCAGTCAAGGGGTGGCCCCCTTGACGATCCCCCTCTCGTTTCCAGCTACCCATCGGAGAAATCGTGATGATATTCACCCGCTGGGCAGGAATTGGGCGGGGCGGCGGAGAATAAATACGAGAAACGCGGAAAACGGAGGATGAAACGCCATGATGACCGACGACAGCCTGCGGGAGACCTTTCTATCCAGCCAGGAGATTTATCCCGGCAAGATCATTCGGGTGGAGAAATGGCAGGTGCGGCTGCCCAACGGCGAAACCGCGCCCCGGGAAATCGTGCGCCACAACGGCGCGGCGGCCATCGTGCCCCTGGATCGGGACGGAAACGTGACCCTGGTGCGCCAGCACCGCATCGCCATCGACCGCTTTACCTGGGAAATCCCCGCCGGCAAGCTGGATTCCCCGGAGGAGGACCCCTTCCACGCCGCCAAGCGGGAATTGGAGGAGGAAACGGGCCTGCAGGCGGATTCCTGGCGGCTGCTGAACCGGATCGACACCACCCCCGGCTTTTGCAACGAGCATATCTCCATCTATCTGGCCACCGATCTTAGCCAGCACCCCGCCCATCCGGACGCGGACGAGTTCCTGGGCCTGACCAAAATGCCCTTGCGGGAGGCGGTGGCCCACTGCATGGCGGGGGATTTTCACGACAGCAAAACCGTCATCGGCCTGCTGATGGCCGCCATGGCCCTGGGCGTTACCGACGCGCCCGCCCTGTCGCCCTTGGCATCTATACAACGGGGCAGCGCCGTCGCTTCTTCCCAAAGCGGGAAATAATTCTTCCATTAAAATGTGTCTTTTTACGGAGGATGAGGAAATGAAAAAGGAAAGACATCCCATTTACCGCCTGATCGTGCTGGCGCTTGTGCTGATGCTGGCCCTGGGCGTGCTGTTTTTGCTGCGGGGCCTGAAGGCGGGGCCGGAGGACGGCGCTTTGCTGCGGGCGTTCCTGGGGTAAAGGGACGTGGATTTTTTTGAGGGGATTTTTTCCCGCCTGCCGGTGCTGGAAACGCCGAGGCTTTTCCTGCGCCCCCTGCGAATGAGCGACGCCAGGGATTTGTATGCCTACGCTCAGGACCCGGAGGTGAGCCGCCACGTGCTGTGGGAGGCCCACAGGTCCCTGAGCGACAGCCGGCAATTCCTGCGGGCCGCCATCCGCCAGTACCGGCGGGGGCTGCCGGGCTCCTTTGCCATTACCCTCAAGGATTCGGGCCGGATGATCGGCACGGTGGGGTTTATGTGGGTGAACACCGATTACTGGAGCGCCGAGGTGGGCTACAGCCTGAGCCGGGCATACTGGAACCGGGGCATCATGACCGAGGCCCTGCGGGCGGTGGTGGCCTTCGGCTTTGACGAACTGCGGCTCAACCGCATCGAGGCCCAGCACGAGGTGGATAACCCCGCCTCCGGCCGGGTGATGGCCCACGTGGGCATGCAGCCGGAGGGCGTGCTGCGCCAGCGAGTACGCAATAAGGGCCGCTTTGCCGACGTAAAGCTCTACGCCATCTTGCGCTCCGATCCCAGGCTGTGATACAATGGAAAAGCGGTCTGCCATAATTATGCATGATGATTTATGTGAATGAAACAGGGAGGATAAAGCAATGATTTATAAGACCCATGGCACCTGCGCCACCCAGATCGAGTTGGAAATTGACAACGGCATGATCACCAAATGCGCCTTTACCAACGGCTGCCGGGGCAATACCCAGGGCCTGGCCCGCATGGTGATCGGCAGGAAAGCGGACGAGGTGAAGGATTTGCTCCGGGGCGTGCAGTGCCGGGGCGGCACCTCCTGCCCCGATCAGCTCAGCCGCGCCATCGAAGCCTATCAGGCCCAGCAGTAACGGAGGAACGCATATGGCAACGAAAAAACAGCAGGATCGGAAAAAATTCTGGGTGCGGGTGATCTGCATCGTGCTGGCCGTGCTGATGGCGGGGTCGTCCCTGCTGGCGCTGCTGGAGGTGTTCTGAGAGGGGACCGGGGCGAGGGCCTCTGCGGCCCTCGTGCACCTGCACCAAAGGCCTTCGGCCTCTGGACTCCAATTGCGGAACAAACGTGAAGCACAGAACAAACAGGCTTCCCGCTGTGGATTGGATCGGCTTCTGGCCTGGCGGCTTTGCAACCGGATGCAAAGCATCCGGGA
>CAJOPV010000223.1 GCA_905236495.1 uncultured Christensenellaceae bacterium | reverse complement strand
GCCTTATCCGTCCCCTGCAATTCTCCCCGAAGGATGGCGTACTGGGCCATGGGCACCCCCAGGCCGTTGCCCACGCTGCCGGTATTGAACAGGATGCCCTTGAACCCCAGCATCCGCATGCCCTGGCGATGCACGTCGGCATAGCCCACCACGTCCCAGTCCGGGGCAAAATAGGGGGCCAGCAGATCATAATCCTCGTGGACGTAATAAGGCTCCGGCATGGTGGGCCGCCCGTGGAACAGCCTCACCTTCCGCCCGGAAAGCAGGCAGGCATGCTCCAGGGGAAATTCCGTCAGCATCCGCAGCCGCCTGTCCCCCAGCTGGCGGTAATAAAACTCATCCTTGGGGAAAAGCTTCCGCCCGATGCCCTCGTCCCAATTGCCCTGCAGGATCACCTGGCACCTGCCCACCGCCCAATCGAAGGTCTCGGCGGAGGAGGGGCCCTTCCCCACCACGTCCCCCAGGCACCAAACGGTATCGATGCCCCGGGCGCGAATATCGGCATCCACCGCCTCCGTGGCGGGCAGATTGCCGTGCAGATCGGCAATCAGCGCGATTTCCTTCATCCTTTGCACGCCTCCGTAAACGCATTGAAGAGCGCCTGCTGCTCCGGGTGCTTTTCGCTGATGGATTCGGGATGCCACTGCACCCCCAGCACGAACCGCTTCCCGGGCAGCTCCGCCGCCTCGATGAGCCCGTCCGCCGCCGCGGCGCAGGGCCGCAATCCGGCAGCCAGCTTTTTGATGCCCTGGTGGTGACGGCTGTTGACCCCCAGCTCCGTTTGGCCCGTGATCCGGGAAAGCAGGCCGCCCTCCGCGACCTGCAGGGTATGCACCGCGTCCCGGGGCAGATCATACTGCGGATGGATCACCTGACCGGGAAGCTGAGAGGGAAGATCCTGATACAGCGTGCCGCCAAGCAGGCAGTTGAGCACCTGCAGGCCCCGGCAGATCGCCAGGATGGGCACGTCTTTTTCCAGGGCCCGGGCCATGAGATACCATTCCATCCGATCCCGCACCGGGTTGCTTTCCCCGCATTCGGGCAGCCGCGCCTCCCCGTAGCAGGCAGGCTCCAGATCCCCGCCGCCGGTAAAGATCAGCCCATCCACCCGGTTCAGCGCCGCGTCCAGCACAGCCCTTTCTTCCGTCATGGGCAGCACCGCCGGCAGGGCGCCTGCCCGCTGCACCGCATTCAGATAATCCCCGTTCACGAATACCCGGCCCGCTTCCCGATCCAAGGCCGGCGTCAGCCCAATCAGCAGCATCTCCCTGATCCCCCTTTGCTTTGATCCATCATAATGCCCGGGCGAAAAAATGTCAAGAAAGCCAAGAAAACCGCGGCTTTTCTGTTTTTAATTTGTGCTTTCCCCCGCTTTCCCTTGCGCGCCTTCCCGGCTTTTCATATAATGAACCAGGCCGCGTGCCGCTGAAATGGCGGCAAGAAGGCGGCGGTAAGGATGGATCGCCATGCCCAACTTTTCATTGCCGGATTCCGTGTTTGAGGAGGCCGCCCGGCGCTTCCCCACGCCCTTCCATCTGTATGACGAACGGGGCATTTTGGAAACTGCGGAGCAATTGAACGCGGCCTTTGCCTGGGCCCCTCATTTTGAGGAATATTTCGCCGTGAAGGCCCTGCCCAACCCGGAGATTTTGAAGCTGTACCATCAGGCGCACTGCGGCCTGGACTGCTCCAGCGAATGCGAACTGCTGCTGGCGGAAATGGCGGGCTTTTCCGGGGAGGATATCATGTTCAGCGCCAACGCCATGCCCCCGGAGGAATTTGCCCACGCCCGGAGGCTTAACGCCATCGTGAACCTGGACGATATCACCGATATCGATATCCTGGCAAGCAACGGCGGCGTGCCCGAAACCGTATGCGTCCGCTTTAATCCCGGCGGGGCCTTTACCCTGGGCAACGCCATCATGGGCGAGCCCGGCGAATCCAAATACGGCTGGACCAGGGAGCAGATGCTGCCCGGCCTCAAGCGCCTCAAGGCCCTGGGAGCCAGGCGCTTCGGCCTGCACGCCTTCCTCGCCAGCAGCACCACCGACCCCACCTATTACCCCGGCCTTGCCGGCATCCTGTTTGATTTAGGCGCGGAGATGGAAAAAGCCGCGGGGCTGCAATTGGCCTTCGTGAACCTGTCCGGCGGCATCGGCATCCCCTACCGCCCGGAGCAGCCCCGGGTGGATATATCCGCCGTGGGGGAGGACGTCAGGAAGGAATACGTCCGGGTGTTCGGCGATCCTGCCAATGGAAAAGCGGGCATCAAGACGGAGCTGGGGCGGTTTATGACCGGGCCTCACGGGTGGCTTCTTACCCGGGCCGTGCACGAAAAGAAGATCTACAAGGATTATATCGGCGTCGATGCCTGCGCCTCCAATCTGATGCGCCCCGCCATGTACGGCGCGTATCACCATATCCACGTCTGCGGAAAGCGGAACGAAAAGGCCGATCACCGCTACGACGTGACCGGGTGCCTGTGCGAAAACAATGATAAGTTCGCAATCGACAGGATGCTGCCGGAGGTGAAGATCGGCGACCTGCTGGTGATCCACGATACCGGGGCCCACGGCTTTTCCATGGGGTATCAGTACAACGGGCGGCTGCGCAGCGCGGAGGTGCTCTACACCGCCGACGGGGATTTCCGCCTGATCCGCCGGGCCGAAACGCCGCAGGATTATTTTGCCACCCTGACGGTGTGATTTTTTCCCTCTTCCCTTTTTTCAAAAATCGTGTATAATGGTTTCAGCGCAGGGCCGCAAGCCTGAGTGGAGTATCCATGAGGTGTGAGCGGGCGGCGCGAACATACAGTTTCCCTTGAGGGCAGAGATGCGTCCGGGCCCGAGAGCGAAAGGAGGCGGCACATTGGTTTCTGGACGCATGGCGTATTCCCGCCGTGCGTTTTTTCACGCAAAGGAGGCATACTCATGGAGGATGAACGCATCGGGTTCCTGGGCATCGTGATCGAGGATCTGACCCAGGCGCCCCGGGTGAACCAGGTGATCTCCCAGTATCAGGAATTGGTGACGGGCCGTATCGGCGTTCCCGACCATCAAAGGAATATGGCGGTGATCGGCCTGCTGCTCCGGGGCAATGACACGCAGGTAGGCGCTTTCACATCAAAAATGGGCAACATCCCCGGCGTGCAGGTAAAAAGCGCCATGACGAAAAAGTAATGACGGAAAGGAAGAACAGAAAATGAAAAAGCTTATCAAGCTGCTGGCTGTGGCGGTATTGATCCTCTCTCTGACGGCGGTGGTCTGCGCCGCTGAAAACGACGCCCCGGTGCGGGTAGCCGCCCTGAAGGGGCCCACAGGCATGGCGATTGCCCACATGATGAAGGAAAACGACGACGCTTATGATTTCATCATAGAAACCCAGCCCGCCAACGTGAACGCCCTCATCATCTCGGGTCAGGCGGATATCGCCGCCGTGCCCATCAATGCCGGGGCCGTTTTGTACAATAAGACCGAGGGCGGGGTCAAGGCCCTGTCCCTCATCACCCGGGGCATGCTGTACGTGCTGGAAAAGGGCGAGGGCATCCAGTCCGTTTCCGATCTGGCGGGCAAAACCGTCGTTACCGCCGGTCAGGGCGCCACGCCGGAATACGTGATGAACTACATCCTCGCCGCCAACAATGTGGAAGCCACCCTGGATTTCAAGGCGGAGCACGCGGAAGTGGTGGCTCAAGCCATCGCGGGGAACGCGGATATCGTGCTGCTGCCCGAGCCCCAGGTGACGAACCTGCTGATGAAGGATGCGGGCTACCGCAAGGCCCTGGATATTACCGAGCTCTTTTCTGACGCGGCGAAAAAGAACGGCGAGGAGAACGCCCAGCTTTCCATGAGCGTGGTGATCGTGCGCAGGGAATTCCTGGAGCAGCGCCCCGAGGCCGTTCAAAAGTTCATGGAGGACCTGAACGCCTCCATTGCCTTTGCCAATGAAAACGTGCCCGAGGCCGCCCGGGAGATCGCCGAGCTGGAAATCATCCCCTCCGCTGCCGTAGCCGAAAAGGCCCTGCCCTCCTGCACCCTGGTCTTCGTTTCCGGCGAGGATATGCAGCGCCAGGCCGGCCCCCTCTACGATATCCTCTTCGCCGCCAACCCCCAGTCCGTGGGCGGCCAAGTGCCGGGGGACGAGTATTATTTTAAGTAATATAAAAATATGCGGGGGAACCGCTTTTGAGTCAAAAGCGGTTCCCCCGCGCCCCTTCCGAAAACCGTATGGGGAAATACTGTATGGAATTGCAATCTTGTCCTTCCCAGCCGCCTTTCTTGGAGGGGGTGCGGGGGAGGGATTCTT
>CAJOPV010000222.1 GCA_905236495.1 uncultured Christensenellaceae bacterium | reverse complement strand
GTGGGCGCCCACCTCCTTGCGGAAGCAGGGTGAATAGGAGGTCAGGGTCTGGGGCAGCTCGCTTTCATCCAGAATCTGATCGATGAATTTGCCGATCATGCTGTGCTCGCTGGTGCCGATGAGGTACAGGTCCTCCCCCTCGATCTTGTACATCATGTTTTCCATTTCGGCAAAGCTCATCACCCCGTTCACCACCGCGCCGCGGATCATAAAGGGCGGCACGTAATAGGTAAAGCCCCGGTCGATCATAAAATCCCGGGCGTAGGAGAGGATGGAGCTGTGCAGCCGGGCGATATTGCCCTTGAGGTAATAAAACCCGTTGCCGGAGGTGCGGCGGGCGGCGTCCAGGTCAATGCCGTTGAGCCTTTCCATGATATCCACGTGATAGGGGATCTCCCACGCGGGCACCACCGGCTCGCCGAAGCGCTGGTTTTCCACGTTCTGGCTGTCGTCCTTCCCGATGGGCACCGAGGGATCGATGATCTGAGGAATCACCATCATGCGCTTTTTGATCTCCTCGGCGTATTCCTCTTCCTTCGCCTCCAGGGCAGCCAGCTCGTCCTGCATGTCCTTCACCTGCTGCTTGGCGGCCTCGGCCTCTTCCTTTCTGCCCTGGCCCATCAGGGCGCCGATCTGCTTGCTGATCTTATTGCGCTGGGAACGCAGGTAATCCGCCCGCTGGATGGCCTCCCGGTTCTTCTTGTCCAGCTCCAGCACCTCGTCCACCAAAGGCAGCTTCTGGTCCTGGAATTTTTTGCGGATGTTTTCTTTGACGAGTTCGGGGTTGGTCCTGACGAGGTTCACGTCGATCATGCTTTTTGCCTCCTGAAAATAAAAAATCTTCCTGTCCCGTTTTCTGGGACGGAAGGAATCCGCGTTGCCACCCAGCTTGCGAGGGATTGAACTCCCGCGCCGCTCTGCCGCGCTGTAAGGGGCGCGCCCCGGCGATTCGTCGTCGCCCGCTCCGGGATGGACCGCGCCGGGCCTCCCCTGCCTCGCACCTGCCGGCAGCTCTCTTTCCGAAGGCCTTCGCCGCTTGTTCCCCTCATCGCGGTATGGGGGTATCATATCACCATTCGGGGCAAAATGCAAGCATGAAAAGGCTTTTTCCTCTTGAAGGATGCGGCGGCGTGGATTATAATAAGGGTATCCTGATGAATGGGAGGAAAAAACATGAAATTTGCCATCGCATGCGATCCTGCCGGAGAGGTGCTCAAGCAGCCCATCAAGGATACGCTGACGGAGCTGGGCATCGAATATGAGGATTTCGGCATCAACGAAGGGGACCCCCGGGATTACCCCGTTTTCGCCGTCCGGGCCGCGAAAGCGGTGGTATCCGGGGCGTGCGATCGGGGCATCATCCTCTGCGGCACGGGAGTGGGCATCTCCATCGCCGCCAACAAGGTGAAGGGCATCCGCTGCTGCTGCTGCTCCGACTGTTACAGCGCGAAGATGAGCCGGGCCCACAACGACGCCAACATGCTGGCCCTGGGCGGGCGGGTCATTGCCCCGGAGCTGGCAAAGCTCATCGTGGAAACCTGGGTGAAGGGCGAATTTGAAGGCGGACGGCATCAGCGCCGCGTTGACATGTTCACCCTGATCGAGAACGGGGAACCGTTGGAGTAACGATCAGCATAGGCAGGAGGAGCCATGCTTTGGAGGCAAAGAACGGTTCCCCCCGCACCCCCTTCCAAGAAACCGGCTTATATATTTTTTTAGCTATCGTTTGCAGAGGAAATTATGGCAAAGCAGGAAAAGACCAACGCCGTCCGCACCCTGGAGCGGTTCAAGATCCCCTATACCCTGCGGGATTATACCGCCTCCGGGGCAGTCAGCGGGGTGGACGTTGCCGCCGCCTTGGGGGAGGACCCGGCCCGGGCCTTCAAGACGCTGGTAACGGTGGGCAAAAGCAAAAGCCATTACGTGTTCATGATCCCGGTAGCGGAAGAATTGGACCTGAAAAAGGCCGCCGCGGCCTGCGGGGAAAAGAACGTGGAAATGATCAGGAGCAAGGAGCTGCTCCCTCTCACCGGCTACGTTCACGGCGGATGCAGCCCCGTGGGCATGAAAAAGCCCTTCCCCACCTTTATCCATATGACCGCCCAGGGCTTTGATACCATCCTCTTCAGCGCCGGGCGCATCGGCTTGCAGTTGGAATGCCCCTTAGCCGGCCTTCAGCGGGTGATCCCCGTGACCTGCGCCGACCTTACCGCATAATCTCAGCGTCCTCCTCCCGAAGGGCGCTTTTTTGTTTGTCAGGATTTACAAATCGCCCTCTTGACAAATTGAGTGGACAGCTGTATCCTATTGGTAGGCAATTGTCAACCGCCTGAAAGGAGCGATCCGTATGCCCGATAAAAAATGCACGGAAGCGGAGTGGAAGATCCTGGCGCTGCTGTGGGATCAGGCGCCCCGCACCATGAGCGAGATCACCAAAGCCCTGGAGCCCCAAACGGGGTGGACCCGCCACACCGTCATTACGCTGCTCAAGCGCATGCAGGAAAAGGGCACCGTGCGCATCGACGAAACGGGAGACGTGAAGCGCTATTTTCCCTTGGTGACCCGGGAGGAAATGAGCGCCCAGCAGACCCAGAAGCTGCTGGACCGGGTGTTTTCCGGCCAGGCGTCGCTGCTCATCAGTCACCTGGTGGAAAACGGCGAAATCACGGTCCGGGAAATGGACGAGCTGATGGAAATGCTCAGGAAAAACGGAAAACGATAACGGAGGTCAGCCATGCGTACCGCCACGATCTATAATTTCCTCATTGAGGCCAACATCATCGCCGGGATCGCCATACTGCTCATGATCCCGGTGCGGAGGTTTTTCCGAAAGCAGTTGGGCAGCCGGGCCCTCTGCTTTGCCTGGCTGCTGGTGGCCCTGCGGCTTCTATGCCCCCTGGCCCTGCCAAACCCCTGGATCAGTAACATCAATACCCCCTACAACCTGGATCCCGTCGCCGTGC
The DNA here is from genome assembly GCA_905236495.1 of uncultured Christensenellaceae bacterium. Classification (GTDB taxonomy): domain Bacteria; phylum Bacillota; class Clostridia; order Christensenellales; family Aristaeellaceae; genus RUG563. Next base: position 3,195 of record CAJOPV010000222.1, on the reverse strand, counting down.
GTCCTATTGCCGGGCAGGTGAAGGTGCGGCTGGAGGACGCGGTGGACGAATTGTGGCTCAGCCGTCTTCGGTTCGCGGCCTCCGATGCCGGCGCTTACAGCGCCATGGACTCCGATCCCGTGCTGCGGGGGCTTCATTTCATCCAGGACGGCCTGTACGACGGGCGCACCGCCCACGCCGTCATGGGAATTTACCTGATCGGCGTCGGGGGCGTCGCCGCCTGGTTCTGTTTCGCCAACGTCCGCTTCCGCAGGAAGCTGAAGAAAAGCCGCATGGAGCCCCTCTCCGGGGAGCTGATGGAGCAGTACAAGGCCCTGTGCGCCCAAAGGGGCGTCAAGGCCCTGCCGGTGTATCTGACCGATCCTTTGAGCAGCGCCTGCCTGGTGGGGGCGATCCGCCCCTATATCGCCCTGCCCCTGGCAGCAGAAAAGGAGCAGGCCATGCAGATGCTGACCCACGAAATCTGCCATTACAAAGCAAAGGATCACATCTGGACGCTGATTCAGCTCCTGTGCTGCGCCGTCCATTGGTTCAATCCCCTGGTGTGGCTCGCCGCCCGGATGTGGCGCATGGATCGGGAGCTTCGCTGCGACGATGCCGTCACCCGGGAGATGGACCAGGAAGGCCGCGCCCGGTACGCCGGCGCCCTGATCCAGGCCGTGGCGAAGCATGAGATCCCCGGCATGCCCGTGCTGGCGACGGGAATGAGCATGACGGGGCGTCATCTGAAAACCCGGGTGAAGAGCATCCTGCAGGGCGGGCAGCGGGTGAAGGCCTTCGCTTTCGCCTTTGTCCTCACCGCCACCGTGCTGCTGGCAGGGGCCTTCGCCACGGCGGAAATGCCCTATGCGCGGGGCGCTATCCCCGAAAGCGAAAGCAGCGGCGCCCTCGCCGCCGCCCTGTCCGCACCGAACGCCGTAAAAACCCAGGAAGAGGCCATTGCCATCGCCCGGGAAGCCTGGCGGCTGCCTGCCCTGGGCGTGGATACGCAGGACGCCCAGTGGAGCGCCTTCCCGGATGATACCGGCGATTATCACCGCCCCGCCTACCGGGTTATCGCTCGAATGCCGGATGAAAACGAACTGATCTGCGCCGTGTATGCGGACGGCAGCGGCATGCCCACCTTCTATAACCCCGCCGCCTACGCCTGGCGGGAAAATGCCGAAGCGAAACCCGTGGATACCGGCGAGCCCTGGCGTCAGCAGCTTAAAGAATTTGCTTACGCCTTCGCCGAGGCCGTGGAGCCCGGCGTCACCAGCCATTTCACGGAATGGATCGACCACGGCAACGAGGTAAGCGGCGATATCTGCATCGCCACCTTCGAGGCCTGGTATGACGATGAGGCGGAGGACGGCTCCAAATCCTTCGCCATTCAAATCTCCCCGGTGGTGCGGATCATCGAATACGGCAACGGCAACGGATGAAAAAACGGCTGCGGATAGCTTCCGCAGCCGAATTGCTTTTGGGGATCATTGCAGCGCTTCCTGGAAGGCGTCGAAGAATTCCGGGCAGGCCCAGGTGCCGCAGGCGATGAGGCGTTCGCCGTTCACCGCCATCTGCACGGCGATGCCGCTTTGCAGCTGGATCAGCAAGGATTGGTTGCTTTCCCCGCCGCCGGGCCGCAGGAATTGGGCGTTTTGGGTCAGGATATTCACCAGGCGCTGGGCGGCGGCGGGGTCGTTCACCGTGCCCACGCCGGAAAGCTCCAGGGCTACGGCGGTCTCCGCCCGAAGCGTATCCGCCAATTGCTCCCGGCCCACCAGGGCGTTATTGCCGAAGGATACCCGCTGGAACACCCGGACCGACCCGCCCACGTCAGCGGCGACCAAAGCGCCCTGCATGGTCCTGACCGCATACACCGTTTCGCCCTGATTCACGATATTGGAGCAGATGCCTCCCTCTCCCGCCAAAGCAGGCTCGCTGGTGAAGGTATCCACTGTTCCCAGGGCCTCCCCCAGCAGATCGGCGGAAATGGCGGTGGGATTGGTGAGCAGCCGATAATAGCTGCCCTTCACCCCGATCAAAGGGAAATTGCCGCCGGCGGCAGGGGCCCAGATGCTGCGGAAGGAGGGGCTGCGGCTGTTCTGGATGCTGATGCTGCCCTGGGGCACATCCAGCGCCAGGGGCTGCCCGATCTGCACCTGCCCCGCGGGCTGGGAATCGATCAGGTGCACGTCGCTCATCTGGGGCCCGGTGGGCCGAAGGGAGGGGAGGGCGAAGGCGAACGCCCCCGCCAGCACCGCCAGGGCGCACAGGGCCGGGGCCAGGCGGTGGAAAGCAAAGCCGGTTTTGCTTTGTTTTTCTTTCGCCGCTGCCCGCAGGATCTTTCTCTTTAGCTGTTCATCCGCCTGAAGGCCAGTGGATTGGGCCAATTCCGGCAGGGCATTCAGCCATTCCTCCACGCTCTTCATTGCGCGCCACGCTCCTTCAAAATTTCCTCTAATTTTTTTCGTCCCCGGCTCAGGCGGCTGGAAACGGTGCCTTCCGGCACCCCCAGCATCTCCGCCATTTCCGCGATGCCGTAGCCCTGATAGTAATGCAGCAGGATCACATCCCGAAAATCCGAGGGCAGCTTGCGGATGGCCTGCATCAGTTCCTGCCTCTCCAGCCGGTCATCCAGGTTATCCGGCGCGGGGGCCAGCTCCATCGCCGGGCTGCCCAGCACCACCCGTTTTACCCAGGCGGCCCGCCACAGATCCCGGCAGCGGTTCAGCGCCACCTTCAGCAGCCAGGCCTTTTCCTTGCCCTCCACCAGCTCCGGGGTGCTCTGCAAAAGCCGGACGAAAACATCCTGGGTCACGTCCTCGGCCTGCTGCCGATCGCCCAGGTAAAAGTAGCTGACCCGCAGCACGTCGTTGGCGTATTTTTCGTACAACGCCTCAAACTGCGCATCATCCATGCGGCTTCCGCCGGTCCGCTCACTCATACAACGGTGTTCCCTTCCCATTTCTTGCACGTTTGACAAAAAAATCACGGCAAAATTTTGCCTTCGCTATTATACCCCATCCTGCCGTCCCCGGTCAAGGGCGGTTTCCCTCGCTCTGCGCATGAAAAAGGCGCCGAATCGCTTCGGCGCTTCTTGATTTTTGCTGTTAATCCACGGTATAAGGCAGCAGCGCGATGGCACGGGCGCGCTTGATGGCCTCGCTCAGCTGACGCTGATGCTTGGCGCAGTTGCCGGTCATACGGCGGGGC
>CAJOPV010000221.1 GCA_905236495.1 uncultured Christensenellaceae bacterium | reverse complement strand
GGCTCGGACTCGCGACCTCCACCTTGGCAAGGTGGCGCTCTACCAACTGAGCTACTACCGCATCAAAGAGGTGCCTTGGGGCGGAATCGAACCACCGACACTGTGATTTTCAGTCACATGCTCTACCGACTGAGCTACCAAGGCAGGTATGGCGACCCGGAAGGGGCTCGAACCCTCGACCTCCAGCGTGACAGGCTGGCATTCTAAACCGACTGAACTACCGGGCCGTATTGTGGTGGGAACAACAGGGCTCGAACCTGTGACCCCTTGCTTGTAAGGCAAGTGCTCTCCCAGCTGAGCTATGCTCCCCCGCCGATGACCGCGCTTCCACGCGGCGAAAACTATAATACGACACAGGCGGCGTTTTGTCAAGCGTTTTTTTCCTGCTTTGTGAAAAATCCCCCGTGCTTGCGAACCGTACAGCGAATATGATACAATATATGAAAAGAGATTGCCTCCCGGCAGATATCATACAGGATGGGAAGGCGGCAAAGGAGGGGACGGACATGCGGCGGTTGACATGCGTTTTGTGTATCCTGCTGTGCTTCCTGCTGCCCGCCCCGGCCCTTTCGGAATGGACCTCCTCCCAATGGGCCGCCGTCCGGGCGGCGCTTGCGGGGGACGCGGCGGAGCCGGTGCCTTCCGAATTGCGCATTGCTTCCTCCGCTCCCCTTCCCCAGGGGGAGGAGGACCGGGGCCTGACCGTGCTGCTCTTTGGCTGCGACGCCCCGGATATCAGCCGCAATTTCGGCAGGGCTGACCTGATGCTCCTGTGCCGGGTGGATTTTTTGACCGGGGATATCCGGCTGCTTTCCCTGCCGGAGGAGGCCGCCGTTCAGTTGCCCGGGCTGCCCGGGGAAATCATGCTGCGGCATGTGAACTGCTTCGGCGGGCCCTTGCTTCTTTTGCAGACGGTGAACCAGTATCTCAACGCCGGGGCGGGGCGATACTGCGCGGTGAATTTCGATACCTTCCGGCAGGTGGTGGATGCCCTGGGAGGCGTGCCCATGACCCTCACGGCGGGTGAAGCCCAGGCCCTGGACCTTGCGGAGGGGGAGCAATGGCTCACCGGGCAGGACGCCCTGCGCTATGTGCGCCTGCGGCGGCAGGGGGACGGCAGCGCCCGGGCCCGGAAGCTGATGGAAGCCATCGCCCTTCGGTTCACTTCCCAAGCCTCCATGCGGGAGGTGTATCGGTTGATGGACCTGCTGTTGCCCCTGCTGGATACCAATTTGACGACGAAAAACTTGGTGGACGCTGCGGCGAACACCGCCGGGCGGCAGGAGCCGGGCTCCTTTTCCGCCGAATCGCTGCCCTTTGACGGGGCGCTGGACGATGAGGCCCGGCAGGCCCTGCGGACGTTTTTGTACGGCGAGGTGAGCCCATGATCCACGTATTATCCCTGAACCCCTCCCTGGATAAGACCGCCAGCCTTCCCTGCCTGAACCCCGACGCGCCCAACCGCATCCGGGTGGAGCGGCAGGATCTGGGCGGCAAGGGGATCAATGTAGCCCGGGCCCTCAACGCCCTGGGATGCCGGGTCATGCTGACGGGTTTTGATTTCCCCGGCGGGCCGGTGACGAAGGGGCTGAAGGAAGCAGGGGTCCGGCATCAGCTGATCGAGATTCCCGGCTCCCTGCGGGTGAATCTGAAGCTTCGGGAAGAGGCGGCGGGGCGCACCGTGGAGATCAATGAAACGGGAGCCACCGTTACCGGGGAGGCCCTGACCGCCATCCGTCACGCGCTGACGGCAGCCTGCCGCCCGGGAGAATGGGCGGTGCTGTCGGGCAGCCTGCCCCCCGGGGCTCCGGCGGATACCTACGCCCGGCTGTGCGAGCAGTTGACCCGGCAGGGCTGCCCGGTGGCTGCGGACTGCGACGGGGAGCCTCTTTCCAAAGTGATCGAAGCAGGCCCCCGGCTCATCAAGCCCAACGCCCAGGAGTTTTTCGCCCTCACCGGGGCGGACCCGGAAAACGAGCAGGCGGCGGAGGCGGCCTGCCGGGGCCTGATGGAAAAGGGCGTGGGCATGATCTGCCTGACCTTGGGCGGCAAAGGCGCCCGGCTCTATACCCCCGGCGGCGCGTATTTCTGCCCCGCCGCCCCGGTGACCCCTCTGGGCACTCAGGGGGCCGGGGATAGCCTGCTGGCGGGGCTGCTCACCGCCCTGAGCCGGGGAGAAAAGAAAAAGGACGCCCTGCGCTTCGCTTCCGCGGCGGCGGGGGCGTCCGTGATGCGGTCCGGCACCCTGCTGTGTCGGCTGCAGGATGTGGAATCGCTGCTGAAAATGGCTTGGTAGGCTTGGGCCGCCGGGGCTGTACGCCCCATTCATTCCGTTTTGATATTTTCAGGATCCAGCTTGATATAGATTTTCCCTGCCTCCACTCCGTCTTTGTGGAAGGAGAGCAGCTCCGACACCGTTACCAGCTGATATCCCCGGGAGACCAGCTCGGGGATGGCCCGTTCCATGGCGTCGGCGGTGGTGGTATAGATATCGTGGCACAGCACGATATAGCCGTTCTTTGCGCCCTTGATGACGGCGTTATAAGTGCGGTTGGCATTGCGGTACGTCCAATCCTCGGTATCCACCTGCCATTTGGCGATCACCAGATCCAGATCCCGGCAGGCGGAGCGCACCGCGGCGGTGACGGTGCCGTAGGGCGGGCGCAGCACCTTGATCTCATACCCGCCGGTCAGCTCCCGCACCGCATCCACCACTTTCTGGATCTGGGGCTTCACGGCGGAGGAGCTGATCCGATCGAAGTGAGGATGGCTCCAGGTGTGGCAGGCGATCTCGCTGCCCTGGGCGATGGTGCGCTTGATGACGTCGCCGTAGGTTTCGATCTTGTTGCCGATGACGCAGAAGGTTGCCCGCCCGCCGTACTGAGTGAGGGTCTTGAGGATGCGGTCCGTTTCCTCGGAAGGCCCGTCGTCAAAGGTCAGGGCGATCATGGGCTTGGCAGGATCGATGACCCGGCGGCGGGAGGCGATATAATCCGACTGCAGGGCCAGGCATTCCGCCACCTGCCCGTAGCCCAGCGTCAGCCGACGGCTGCCCAGGGCGGCGGGGAGATAAGCCCCTTCGGGCAGGATCACCTCCACCCCCTCTTTCCCCAGCGCCGCGGTTTGCAGCCAGGCGGAGCCGGGCTTCCCGTCATAGCCGCAGGCCGGGGCGGGCATCAGGGCGCTCACCGCGCTCTCCAGGCAGAACAGCACCCGGGGCAGCTGGCTTTCCTCCACCGCCTGCTCCAGGGAAACGGGATTTCCCTCCCCGTCAAAGTTCAGGGCCAGGGCGGTATCCGCGTGAAGGCTGCCCACCTGATACCGGCCCAGCAGCAGCACGCTGTAATAATCCCCGTCCAGGCTTACCGATTCATACTCCACTGTATAGGTCGCCTGTTCCCCGGGATGATTTTGCTGATGATCCTCCTGAAACACGCGCAGGGTATTCTGCGCCCAGGCGCTGATTTCCCCGCTGATCCAGGCAAAGCCCGCCCCCAGGCTGGGATAGGTAATGGCATAGGAAAAATCCTCTCCTTCCCGGGTGACGGTGGTGGCGCTGCCCACCTCCCGGGGGCCCCGGCGCAGCGCTTCGGGGCTCAGTTCGTCGTTATCCGTGGCGGTGATGGCAGGCAGGTAATCCCCTTCCAGCAGCGTGATCCCCGTCTTGGGCAGGTAGCCGAAGCCTTCCCCTACCCGCACCTTGTACCAGTCCCCGGCCTCTGCCACCAGTTCAAAGACGCCGCTGCTCATGGCCTTATACACGACCTTCGCGTCCGCCGACGCGGAGGCCCGCACGTTCAGCACCGTGCCGTCCCCGGGGGTTTTGCCCCAGCCCAGGTGGGTATAATTGGGCTGGATATCCAGATACTGGGTCATCATATAGCCCGTTTTCGTGCCCACCTGCACATGGCACCAGGTGCCGTCGTTTTCCAGGATATCCACTTTGGTGCCCGATTTATAGGTATCCACCACCTTGCCGGAGGGCGAAGGCTCTTTCCGCAGATGCAGGCTGCCCCCGGTGATGGTGCCGGTATAGGTGATAGCTTCCTCCTCCGCCACGGCGGAGGCCGCCATCCCCAGCAGCAGCGTAAAAAGCATCAGCAGCGCCAAAATCCGTTTCATCGCTCGTTTCTTCCTTTTGCAGACAATCGGGGAAATCCCCTTTTCAGTATAATAAATTTGACACATTTCCGCAAGACGGAATTCACATTTTTACAAAAGCGGAAAGGCCTCAAGCCCTTCCGCTGTCCTTTTGCCGCAG
>CAJOPV010000220.1 GCA_905236495.1 uncultured Christensenellaceae bacterium | reverse complement strand
GTATGCAGAAAGTACCCGGATATGCGATTATATATGAGCGCAAAGGCAGCTGCCATGCTGCCCCAGTTCGGCTTTGGCGATCTGGCGGGGCGCACCACCGCGGTAAAGGAAGGCGACACCCTTTCCCTGGGCAGCCACACCTTGCGCTTCTTCATGGCTCCCATGGTGCACTGGCCCGAGGTCATGGTTTCCTATGAGGAAACGGAGCATGCCCTCTTTTCCGCCGACGCCTTCGGCAAGTTTGGCGCCATCGAGGAGGACGACGACGAGCCCTGGGCCGACGAAGCCCGGGAATATTATTTCAATATCGTGGGCAAGTACGGCGGCCCGGTGCAGACGCTGCTGAAAAAGGCCTCCGCCCTGGATATCCGCATGATCTGCCCCCTCCACGGCCCGGTGCTGACCGAAAACCTTTCCTATTACCTGAACCTGTATGACACCTGGAGCAATTATCTTCCCGAAGAAAAGGGCACCCTGATCGCTTACGGCAGCCTTCACGGCAACACCGCCAAGGCCGCGAAGAAACTGGCGGAGATCCTGACGGAGAAAGGCGAAACCGTGATGGCGGTGGATTTGGCCCGGGAGCATATGAGCCACGCCGTGGCGGATGCCTTCCGCTTTGACAAGCTGGTGCTGGCTGCCTCCACCTACGACGGAAATTTCTTCCCCAAGATGGAGGATTTCCTGCTGCATCTGAAGGCCAAGGCCTTCCAGAAGCGCCGGGTGGCCCTCATTGAAAACGGCTCCTGGGCCCCCATGGCTGCCAAGGGTATGCGGGCGTATCTGGAGCAGATGAAGGATATCAGCATCTGCGATACCGTCGTCACCGTCAAATCCACCATGAACGCCGCTAATGAGAGCCAGCTCCGCACCCTTGCCGACGAACTGCTGGCCTGATCCGTATTTTCAAAGCGTCCTTTACAGGGCGCTTTTTTGTTTGCGTTTTTCCGCGTTATCCATTATAATAAATGCGTTATTTGGTAAGGAGGAAAAGCCCGTGTCCAATGACCGCTTGAGCCATATCCGCAATTTTTGCATCATCGCCCACATCGACCACGGCAAATCCACCCTGGCGGACCGTATTTTGGAAAAAACCGGGGTGTTTGAACAGCGGCAGATGGTGGATCAGATCCTGGACAGCATGGAGCTGGAGAGGGAACGGGGCATCACCATCAAATCCAAGGCCGTTCGGATGAGCTATACCGCCAAGAATGGCGAAAAATATACTCTGAATCTGATCGATACTCCCGGTCACGTGGATTTTTCCTATGAGGTCAGCCGGGCTTTAGCCGCCTGCGAAGGGGCGCTGCTGGTGGTGGATGCCACCCAGGGGGTGGAAGCCCAGACCCTGGCGAACGTGTATATGGCCCTGGAGCACGACCTGGAAACGGTGCCCGTCATCAATAAGATCGATCTGCCCTCCGCTCAGCCGGAGGAAACCAAGCAGGAGATCGAAGAGGAAATCGGCCTGGACGCGCAGAACGCGCCTCTGATCTCAGCCAAAATGGGCATCGGCATTGAGGATGTATTGGAGGCCGTTGTGAATCAGATCCCTCCGCCGGAGGGAGACGAGCAAAAGCCCTTAAAGGCGCTGGTGTTCGACGCCACCTATGATAACTACCGGGGCGCCATCTGCTTCGTGCGGGTGATGGAGGGCCGGGCCTATCCAGGCATGCGGATGCGGATGATGCAGACCGGGGCGGAATTTGACGTGGTGGAGGTGGGCACCTTCTCCCCCTCCTATGCCCCCTGCGGCGCGCTGCTGCCCGGGGATGTGGGCTATATTTCCGCCTCCATCAAGGACGTGCGGGATACCCGGGTAGGCGACACCATCACCGATGCCGCCAGGCCGGCCGATACGCCCCTGCCGGGCTACAAGGACGTGCAGCCCGTGGTGTTCTGCGGTATTTACCCTGCCGACGGCGCGGACTACGATAATCTGCGGGACGCGCTGGATAAGCTGCGGATGAACGACGCTTCTTTGTCCTTTGAGCCGGAGACCAGCGTGGCTTTGGGATACGGCTTCCGCTGCGGCTTTCTGGGCCTTCTGCACATGGAGATCATCCAGGAGCGGCTGGAAAGGGAATTCGACCTGGACCTGGTTACCACCGCCCCCAGCGTCATTTATGAGATCGTCAAGACCGACGGCACCCAGATGCGCATCGATAACCCCACCAATCTCCCCTCCGTCAATGAGATCCTGGAGATGCGGGAGCCCTACTGCCGGGCCACCATCTATACGCCCCAGGATTTTGCCGGTACCCTGATGCAGCTGTGCCAGGATAAGCGGGGCAATTTCATTGATATGCAGTACGAGGGCAAACGGATCAAGCTGCTCTACGACGTGCCGCTGAACGAAATGATCTTTGATTTCTTCGACCAGCTCAAGAGCCGTTCCAAGGGCTACGCCAGCTACGATTACGAGATCACGGGGTATCAGAAGAGCGATCTGGTGAAAATGGATATCCTCCTGAACGGCGATATCTGCGACGCCTTCACCATGATCGTGCACAAGGATAAGGCCTACGCCCGGGGCCGCAGCATTGCGGAAAAGCTGAAGGACGTGATCCCCCGGCAGCAGTTTGAGATCCCCATTCAGGCTGCCATTGGCGGCAAGATCATCGCCCGTGAGACGGTGAAGGCCGTGCGCAAGGACGTGCTCGCCAAGTGCTACGGCGGCGATATCACAAGAAAAAAGAAGCTGCTGGAAAAGCAGAAGGAAGGCAAAAAGCGCATGCGCCAGTTCGGCACGGTGGAGCTGCCGGGCGAAGCCTTCATGGCGGTATTGAAAATGGGCGATAACTGACGCATGAGGGATGGTTTCCCCCGCCCGGCCCGTTTTATCAGCGAAACCGTATTATTCTTTGGGAGGCATGCATGAATATCATCGATATCATTATCCTGGTGATCGTCGCCGCCAGCGTGATCTACGGCTTTTACCGGGGCTTCGTGCAAACCATTTTATCCGTGGCCTGCTGCCTTTTATCCGTTCTTCTGGCCTTTACCTTCGGGCCTAAGCTGGCGACGGCGGTGAGCAATTATCAGGGCGTATCCTCCACCCTCGCCACATATACCGACGCCGTGGCAAGGGTGGGCGATTATAACCTGGCGACCACCCCGGTGGATCATCTGAACGACGGGATCATCGGTCAGGTCCTCTCCTCCGTCACCCTGCCCGCCCCCATCGCCTCCATCCTGGAAAACAATTTGAAGGGCCAGGTTTTTTCCGGCACGGGGCTCACCACCGTCAATGATTACGTATCCAACACCGTGGTGGCGGTGGCGATCAACGTCCTGAGCTTCATTGCCTGCTTTGCCGTCAGCTACCTGATCCTTTCCATCATCGTCAGCCTTATTCAGCACGTGTTCCAATTGCCGCTGCTCAAGCAATTGGATTGGCTGGCGGGGGGCCTGTTCGGCCTGGCCCGGGGGGCGCTGATCGTGTATGTGCTCTTTCTCCTGGTGCCCATTTTCAGCACCATTCTGCCCATCGATACCTTTAACGATCTGGTGGCGGAAAGCACCCTTTCTCCCCTGTTCCAAAGCGACGGCTTTTTCGCCGGGGTCATTGCCGGAAAGCTTTGATTTTCAGCAAAAAACCGCCGGAGCCTGCTGCGCTCCGGCGATTTTTGTATGTCTTTTTACCGATCCAGCCGGGAATAATTGGGGGCTTCTTTTGTGATGTAGATATCGTGGGGATGGCTTTCGGTAAGGCCCGCGCCGGTGATGCGGATGAATTCGCCTTCCCGCCGCAGATCCTCGATGGTGGGCGTGCCGCAGTAGCCCATGGAGGAGCGCAGGCCGCCCATCAGCTGGAACACCGTATCGCTGAGGGCGCCTTTGTAGGGCACCCGGCCTTCCACCCCTTCGGGCACCAGCTTTTTGGCGTCCTCCTGGAAGTAGCGGTCCTTGCTGCCGTTGGCCATGGCTGCCAGAGAGCCCATGCCCCGATAGGTCTTGAAGGAGCGGCCCTGATAGATTTCCATTTCGCCGGGGGCCTCCTCCGTGCCGGCAAACAGGCTGCCCAGCATCACGGCCTTGGCGCCGGCGGCGATGGCCTTGGCGATATCGCCGGAATATTTGATGCCGCCG
>CAJOPV010000219.1 GCA_905236495.1 uncultured Christensenellaceae bacterium | reverse complement strand
TTTTACAGCAAATTGATGCAATCCATCGAAAGTCTGTCTGCTGACTTTCGATGGCAGAGCATCGACTTTGTCGATGCTCTGAGGGCGGCTATCAGCCGCCCGTTTTTTTAGACAAAAACCAAGCGGCAGCCCATCATCGGCTGCCGCCCTGGAATATTCCGTTCATCCTTCAGCGGATCACCTTTTCCGTTTCCCCGTCGAAGAGATACACGCTCTCATAGGGAATGGAAAAGGTAAGCGCCGCGTCGGTTTCCGGGGTATCATGGGAATCCACCTTCAGGATGGCCCGGTCCTCCCCGGCGGTAATATACACGTTGGTGTTGTCCCCCAGCATTTCGGTGAGCTCCACCTGGCAGGGGATCACGAAGCTTTCTTCCTGCTCGCCCAGCCGGATGGCCTCGGGCCGGAAGCCGAACACGATCTGCTTCCCCTCCCAATCGCCGATGGCGGGCAGGCGGCGGCTCAGATCGAGCTTCACATCGCCAAAGCGGATTGCTCCGCCCTGCACCGTGCCCCGGAGGAAATTCATGGGCGGCTCGCCGATGAACCCCGCCACAAACACGTTTTCCGGCTGGAAGTACAGCTCCCGAGGCGTGCCGATCTGCTGCACGTATCCATCCTTCATCACCACGATCCGATCCGCCAGGGTCATGGCTTCCGTCTGATCGTGGGTCACGTAGATGGTGGTAGCCCCGGTTTCCCGATGGATTTGGGCGATTTCGTAGCGCATGGTGACCCGCTGCTTGGCGTCCAGGTTGGAAAGCGGCTCATCCATCAGGAAAATGCCCACCTTGCGGATGATGGCCCGCCCGATGGCGACCCGCTGGCGCTGCCCGCCGGACAGGGCCCGGGGCAGCCGATCCAGATAATCGGTGAGGCCCAGGATGCGGGCGGTATTCTTGACCCTTTCCTCGATCACGTCCTCATCAACGCCCTGCAGCGTCAATCCGAAGGCGATGTTGTCAAACACCGTCATTTGGGGGTAGAGGGCGTAGCTTTGGAACACCATGGCTACCTCCCGCTCCCGGGGCCCCAGGTCGTTGGCCCGCTTGCCGTTCAAAATGAAATCGCCGTTGCTGATATCCTCCAGGCCCGCGATCATGCGCAGCGTGGTGGATTTTCCGCAGCCGGAGGGCCCCACGAATACAACAAATTCGCCCTTTTCGATCTCCAGATTGAAGTTATGCACCGCATGGAAGCCGTTGGGGTAGATCTTGTTGATGTTCTTCAGTTCAATGTACGCCATGCCCTTGCCTCCTTGACCGTTTCCCGCCGCCGTAGTTTTCGGCTTTTTGATATGGACAAAACGGATATCCTGTGATAGAATACAATCATCAATTACAAAAGGAGCCCTGCCATGAATGACATTACCTACGCGGGCATGCATTCCCTGATGATGACGGTATCCCGCCACGCCCACGAAAGCTGGGAGTGCATTTTGTGCACCTACGGCTCCGGCGTCATGCTTTTCGACCAGGAGTCCATGCCCTACAAGCAGGGGGACGTGGTGATCATCCCCCCCATGGTGGCCCACGCCAACACCAGCGAAACGGGCTTTCGGAACATCCACATCAATATGACGTCCCCGTCCCTGACGCTGAAAAAGCCCGCCCTCATCACCGATGACAGCAACCATTTCCTGCTGGACGCCTTCACCGCCGTGCACTACCACTTCCATTCCGACAGGAAGGAGAAAACCTCCCTCCTGTCCGCCTACGGAAACCTGATCTGCTGCTACCTGACGGCTTACCAGACGGCTCGGCCGCTGACGAGGGTCGTGGAGGAAATCGAAAGCGACATCATCAGCCACTGCGCCGACTGCGATTACCGGCTGGATGAGTTCCTGCGGGCCCAGCCCTTCAGCTACGATTACCTGCGCAAGCTGTTTCAGAAGGAACTGGGGGTGACCCCTCACAAATACCTGACGAACCGCCGATTGCAATCCGCCGCGGATATGCTCATCAATGCGGAAATCAACGGCAGCGCCGTCATGGATATCGCCCGGCAGTGCGGCTTTCGGGATTCGCTGTACTTCTCCAAGATGTTCAAGAAGGAGTTTGGCGTATCCCCCAGCTACTACGCCCAGCACATGCGCCAGGAGGAAGAAAAAACCCGGCTGGACCCTGCCAGCGTGAAGGTCTCCCCCCGGGACCAGTAACCGCCGCCCCTTACCGCCGCCGTTCCTGATCGGCGGCTTTTTTTGCGTCGCTCAGGATGCTGCGGCCCAGGCGCTTGAAGAAAAGAAGCAGGAAATCCCACCCGGCGACAAAGATACCGAAGAGGATCGGCTCCACCCCCAGGGCGGTTTCGGCCCCGCCGGCGGTGAGGAAGGCGTTGACGGCGCCGTAGGTCTGGGCAGTTAAAAACACCAGCGCCACGCCGTAAAGGACGTTGAGCACCCCGGCCCCCACCCCCGTTTGGGGAAACATCATCCACCCGTTGTTTTCGCCCTTCTTCTCTTCCTTCAGGCGGATGAAGATGTTCACCGGCAGATCCCATAACAGGCCCACCACGATGCCCACAATGAGCATCATATCCAGATTGGCTATGCCCAGGGACGCCAGCCCGATCATGAAAAACCAGCAGGCCACCCCGGCGAACCACCACTTCACCAGGAAGTATTTCAGCCCTTCCGGCAGATGCAGCCCCGCCCGGCGGCGGTATTTGCGCAGCTCCTTGGGGCTGACCTCCGGGGAGTTTGCCTCGTTGGCGTTCACCAGATCATCCACCGCCCGGGTTTTCAGCTCGTAATAGGCGGCGGGGATCTTTTTTTCGGCCTTTTCTTTCTTAGCCATGGGCGTCACTCACCGCTGATATCAATGGTCTCCATGTTCTCGTTGGCTTCCACCTCGATGGAGGTATTGATCTTGCGGATCAGCTTCCGATACACCGGCAAGGTGGCGGCGAGGAAAGCGCTGACGATCACCAGGATGATGTGCACCTTCATCACCGTCTGGGCCTGGCCCACCTCCGGCAGATTATCGCTGTTCACCGTGCCGGAGGCCACCTTATCCATGACGCTGCGCAGGTAATGCACGTCGCAGAAGAGCACGATCCCCAGCATCACGAACAGCAGTGCCAGCATGGGCATGTTGGTCTTTTTCCGATAGGGGAAGGCGTTCATGCAGCACACGATCGCCAGGGTGGAAAACAGCATGATGGCAAAGCCCGTCAGGCCCATGTTATTGCCCTGGAGCCGGGTGGTGGTGAAGGAAATCACCGTCAGGTTGAAGGAATACCACACGAAGGCCACGATCACCGCCGTCAGGGCGATCATCTGGGGCTTGCGCTTGAGGGCCACGAAAAACTTGCGGATAAATTCAGGCATCTTTATTTTGCCCCCTTTCGGATGGCGTTGGTGGTATCCTTGTCGAAGAAATGCTTGCGGGTGAACTGCAGCTTCACCCCGTCGCCGTTCCTGTAATCCTTCCAGCCCCGTAGCTTGGCGGTGATGTTCAGGCCGTGCTGCCCGGCGATGTAGCCGTGCACCAGGGTGTTCATGCCCAGGTTTTCATTCGTCACCACATCCACGGGCAGCGTGCCGCCCTCGGTCATATCCTCCGGGCGCACACCCAGGATGATTTCCTTATTGGCATAATCGGAGAGGGTATCCCGCTCCGCCTCGGTGAGAGGCACGGAAAAGCCCTGGCCCGCAAGCTCCCCGTCCTTTACGGTGACGGGATAAAAATTCATGGGGGGCAGGCCGATAAAGCCGGCGACGAAGGTGTTGTTGGGGGTATCGTACAGCTCCATGGGCGTGCCGATCTGCTGCACGTGGCCCATGGACATGCAGACGATCCTGTCAGCCAGGGTCAGGGCCTCGGTCTGATCGTGGGTCACATACAGCATGGTGGCTCCCAGCCGCTTATGCAGGAGCAGGATTTCCCGCCGGGTGGCGCCCCGGAGCTTGGCATCCAGGTTGGACAGGGGCTCGTCAAAGAGGAACACGCTGGGATTGCGCACGATGGACCGGCCCATGGCGACCCGCTGACGCTGCCCGCCGGAGAGCTGATTGGGCTTTTTATTGAGCTGGTTCGTCAGGTCCAGTATCTCCGCCGCCGCCATTACCTTTTTGTGGATGACGTTTTTATCCTCTTTCCGCAGCGTCAGGGAAAAGGCCATGTTTTCGTAGATCGTCATATGCCCGTACAGGGCGTAATTCTGGAACACCATCGCCATGTCCCGGTCCTTGGCGGGGGTCTTGGTGATGTCTCTGCCGTTTAAAAACAGATGGCCCCGGGAGATATCCTCCAGCCCCGCCACCATCCGAAGCGTGGTGGATTTGCCGCAGCCGGAGGGCCCCACCAGCACGATCAGCTCCCCGTCTTTGACATCCATATTGAAGTCAAACACGGCCTGCACGTTATTATCGTAAATCTTATCCAGATGCTGCAGTGAAAGCTCTGCCATGCCTCTTCCTCCTTACGCCTGCCGCAGGCTGAGATTGGCGATGTGAGCCGCCAGGGCCTTGCTCTTGCGCTGGTTGATGACGGCGCTTGCAAACAGGCACAGGGCGGACAGGGCCAGATAGCAGATCACCCGGATGTACTGGCCCGCGGGCATCACCACGTTATCCATCATCACGGGGATGTGATAGCCCAGGATCACGATTTCCTGCTCGATCTGGGGGATCTTTTCGCTGACCAGGGTGGCGTGCATCATGGCGGGCAGGATGAAAATGCGCACGATCTGCCCGATGCCCAGCACCGTCAGCAGCTTGGAATAGCCGAGCTTGTAATTCTTGGCGCCCTCGCTGGCTAAAAACGCCGCCAGCATGAACACCAGGTTATAAATGATGGAAATGCCCATCCAGAAGGTGTAGTATGCGCTGTTGTTCACCTTGTATATACTGATAAAGAAGAACACGTTGAATACGATCGCCAGCAGCGCCAGGCGGGAGGAAGCGGTGTTTTTTTCAAAACGCATCCGATCCTGTTGGATTGTCATATCTTCGTTCATGCAGACACCGCCTTTCGCAGCACTTCCTGCTCGCGCCGCATCAATGTGATCTTCCAGATTGCATTCAAAATCAGCAGCACTGCCGCCAGCAGCAGCAGGCCGAATACGAAATAGTGCACGTCGAACCAGAAGGTGGAATCGGTATAGACGCTGATGCCGCCGTTTCTGGCGCTTCGGTCGGCCCAGTTTTTTACCACCTCAAAATCAATGATGCCGGAGAAATACTGGCTTTTCAAATTGGAGACCTGCCCGTGGGCCCAGACAGACAGCACCGCCGCGGCGCCCGCGTTCAAAGCCGTGGCAATGTAATTGCCGATGTAATACTTCCTGCGGATATGGGTATTTGTCAGGAACAGGGTCAGCGAAACGAGGATCATGCCGATGCCCGCATAGACCAGCGTGCTGTCGAACTGATCCATTCCCGCCAGAAACTGGTAGATTTCCGGGGTCTTGTCCTTTTCGCGCAGCGCGTAGATCATGTCATATGCATCCGTCATATACCCCAGCGCGTAAATGAATACCAGGGCGCTGGCGGCGACCATCAGGATGCAGAGAACCCTTTGGAGGGCCATTTGTTTTTTGTACATGACGGCGTATCCCCTTTATTACGGTATCTCTCCCCTCCCCGCCCGAAGACGGGGAGGGGAGAAAAGGTTCAGATCATCCGATCTGCGGTTTGATTACAGGGAATTGTAGTATTCCACCAGACGGGTCCAGGCGTCGTTTTTGTATTCCAGATATTCATCGCCGTACCAGTCTTCGGTCACGTGCGCGGCAGCTTCCTCTGCGCTGTCAACATCCAGGCCTTCATAGCCGCCCGCGATGAGATTGACGAACACGTTGCTTTGGCCCTTGCCCTGACCGTAAGCGCCGTTCAGGTCGGACAGCTCGCTCAGCCGATTGCTTTCCTCGATGGTGTGGGGCAGCACGGTGGGCACGGAGGTGTACCAGGGGTTCTCGGTGAGGGCCAGCTCGGGATGCTTGATGGTGCCCAGGCCGATGGCGGT
>CAJOPV010000218.1 GCA_905236495.1 uncultured Christensenellaceae bacterium | reverse complement strand
TGGGGTAATTTACGTGGGAGCCGAGCACGAAGCCCCGCATCACCCCGTCCGGCGTGCTGACCTCCAGATAGGTAAATTCCCGCCCGCCTTCGGTGACGAAGGTAGCCAGCACGGAGAAGGCGGTGCCCTGGGGGATGGTGTAAAGGGTCTTATTGTTCAGCACCGGGTCATCGGTCAGGCGGCATTTATCGTCGGCATAGCCGATCACCACCGCGTCGAAATTCAGCTGGGCCACGGTGCGCCGCATGGATTTGACGTGGTTCAGGGCATCGGCGGAAATGTAGCCCACCCGGAAGTTGCCGTCACTGAGCTTATAGCCGATGAGCAGCCAATCCCCCAACTGCCCATACACCCGGCAGTCCTTGCCGCCGTACTGGGCCTTGCCGGAATTGGCTCGGTAATAATCGATGCCGGGGCCGGAATAGACGTTGTAGGGCTGATCGAAGGTCGCCACGGCGAACTCCGTTTCCTTGATCACGGGCAGCACCACGCTGTCGGCCTGGGCGGCGCAGACGGCGCAGCCCGTCAGCAGCAGCGCCAGCAGCAGGCAGATCAGATATTTTTTCATCAGACGCGCACCTTCCTTGTGATGAGATCGGTTATTTGCTTTCCATTCATACAACGAGATATTTTACCATTTTCTTTCCGCTTCCGCAATATTTTTTCTCATTGGACGCTCGGGTCGGAACGAAAAGAAATTTTTGTTTTTTTGCGGCAGGAAATGAGGGGATGGGCGGTGAATAGAGGAAATTGGGTTAGGATGAGGCTTTTCTTTTCTCTTTGTGCCGAAAATGCGCGGGAGAAGCAGGAAAAAGCCGGGAAAGCATCCCCGCCCGAACCAAGCATTTCAGAATGGGGGAACAGGCATGGATATGATGGAAAGGCTGCAGGCCCTGGCGGAAGAGAAAGCCGCCGTCCTGCAGGGCGACAAGGACCGGGTAGGCAAGCAGCACGCCGCGGGCAAATCCACCGCCCGGGAACGGGCGCAGAAGCTTTTTGACGCGGGCAGCTTCGCCGAGATCGAAGGCCTGCGGGAAGAAAGCCATCTGGTGGCGGGCTGCGGCACGGTGAACGGTCAGGCCGTTTATCTGGCAGCCCAGGATTACGCCTCCCGGGGCGGCGCCATGACGAGGGAGCAGGCCGCCAAGATCCAAAAAACGCTGAGGCTGGCCCGGGTCACCGGCGCGCCGGTGGTTTTGATGCTGGACAGCGAAGGCGTGAAGATGGAAAACGGGGCGGAGGCGCTGGCCTCCTATGCCCGCACGGTGAACGCCCTGGCAAGGATGTCCGGCGTGTGCCCGCTGATCGGCTGCATAATGGGCCCCGTCCGGGGGCTGGCAGCCGTGATGGCGCAGCTGTGCGATATCACCGTGCAGGTGAAAAAGACCGGGGAAATGGCCCTGCATACCGCCCTGGTGATGAACGGCGAAAAGGGTAAGGAGAAAACGGCGGCCCAGCTCTTTGGGGCGGAAACCATGTTTGCCCAGGGCGCAGCGGCCTTGACCGCTGAAAGCGAAGAGGAGGCCATCGCGCTGGCGGCGGCCCTCATCGATCTGCTGCCCGCCTCCAATATGGAAGACGCGCCCCTGGCGGAGGGGGACGACCTGAACCGCCTGACGGTGTGCGACGATCCCGAGGAAGCGAATGCGCTCGTGACTGATCTCATGGACGAGGGCCGGGCCATTTTCCTGTATCAGGGCTACGGCAGCGCTGTAAAGACCGCCCTGGGCCGCCTGGGCGGACGCACCGTGGGCATCCTTGCCACCGATCATAAGCAGGATGGCGGGCGGCTCACCGCCGCCGACTGCCGCAAGGCCGCCCGGTTCATCCGCCTGTGCGATTGCTACCAGCTTCCCATCATCACTTTGGTGAATACCGAGGGCCTGGCTGTGCCCGCCCCCGACGCCCAGGGCGAACTGCTCCGGGGCGCGGCAGACCTGGTGTATGCCTACGCGGAAGCCACTGCCCCGAAAGCCGCCGTCTTTACCGGCAGCGCCGTGGGCACGGCTTACGTGGCCCTGGGCGGCAGCCGCCTGGCGGATATGAGCTACGCCTGGCCCACCGCCGTCCTTGCCCCCCTGACGCCTCAGGCCGCCGTGCAGACGCTGAACGGCGAGGAGCTGAACGCCGGGGAGAGCCGGGAGGCGCTGGAAGAAAAGTACGCCGAAGCCAACGGCGCCCTGGCAGCCGCTAAGGCGGGAGCCGTGGACGACGTGATCGAGCCCCGGGAGACGAGGAAGTATCTCATCGCCGCCCTGGAGGTGCTTTCCCAGAAGCACGACGTGAACCTGCCCAAGAAGCACGGCAACCTGCCGCTGTAAGGAGGGCCGTATGGACAGATTATTGCTGAGCCTTTCCACCACCGTGACGGGGATGCTGGTGGTGTTCCTGGGGCTGGTCATCCTGATCGCGTGCA
Organism: uncultured Christensenellaceae bacterium; assembly: GCA_905236495.1. Taxonomy (GTDB): domain Bacteria; phylum Bacillota; class Clostridia; order Christensenellales; family Aristaeellaceae; genus RUG563. Next base: position 425 of record CAJOPV010000218.1, on the reverse strand, counting down.
TTTACGCGCTGACCAGCGTCGTGGCCCATCCCAGGAAGGAAGCCCCCGCCCCCAAGGCGGAAGCGGCCCCCATCGTGCCTGTGCGGGACATGCAGATCGATGAGCCGGATGAGGAAAACGACCTGCAGGTGGTGGCGGCGATCACCGCCGCCCTGACGATGATCCTGAGCACCGAGGGAAAAGGAAGCGGGTTCGTGGTGCGCCGGGTGCGCCGGGCCGCCGCCTCCTCCCCCCGCGCCCGGGCCGCCCGGGAAGAGCAGATTTACAGCCGGATGTAACTATATCATAGGAAGAAATTCTGAAGAACAGGAAAGGGAGATTCGCTATGCGTAAGTTCAATATCACGGTCAACGGCACCGCCTACGAAGTCGAAGTCGAAGAAGTGAAGGACGGTCAGCCTTCCGCCGCGCCTGCGCCTGCCGCAG
>CAJOPV010000217.1 GCA_905236495.1 uncultured Christensenellaceae bacterium | reverse complement strand
CATCGAAAGTCTGCCTGCTGACTTTCGATGGCAGAGCATCGACTTTGTCGATGCTCTGAACGCGGGCCGAAAAGCCCGCGGTTTTTTGATGCTTATTGCTGGGACGGGGGAAAGCGCAGCGTTACCGTGGTTCCTTCCCCTACCTGGCTTTCCAGCGTTAATTGCGCGCCGTGGAATTGAGCCCCGTGCTTCACGATGCTCAGGCCCAGCCCCGTGCCGCCGATCTCTTTGGAGTGGCTTTTATCCACCCGGTAAAACCGTTCAAACACCCGCTTCTGATGGGCGTAGGGGATGCCGATGCCCGTATCCGTGACCCGCAGGCAGACGGCGTTTTCCTCCTGCTCCACCCGCATTTCCACGCTGCCCCCCGGGCGGTTGTACTTGATGGCGTTATCGCACAGGTTATACACCATTTCGCTAAGCAATTGCCATACGCCCCGCACCGAAGCCCGGCTGCCGGAAAGAGAAACGGATACGCCCCGGGCGTCCGCCACGGATTTCAGGCTGTCCTTTACGTCGGCGCACAGATCCATCAGGTCCACCTGCTCCCACTGCATCTGGAGGCCGTTTTCATCCAGCCGGGACAGCTTGATGATATCGTCCACCAACGTGATCATCCGTTGGGATTCCCGGTAAATATCGCTGGCAAACTCCTTCACCTTATCCTCCGGCACGATGCCCTGGGCCATCAGCTCCGCAAAGCCGGAAATGGAGGTGAGGGGGGTTTTTAATTCGTGGGATACGTTGGCGGAAAACTCCCGCCGCAGCTGCTCCCGCTGCTCCCGCTCCGTTACGTCCATGATGAGGATGACCGCGCCGGAGAGCTGCCGGGGGGTATAGACAGGGCTGGCGATCATTTCCCAGCTTTGGCCTTCCTTTTCAAACAGGGCGGAGACCCGCTTGCCCTCCAGCGCTTCCTGAAGGTTTTTCTTCAGCTGCCCGGTCAGATGCTGATGCAATTCCTCCCCCGTCTGGCAGCCCAGCAGCCGCAGGGCGCTGAAATTGGCGGAGAGGATCACCCCCCGGCTGTCCACCAGCAGCATCCCTTCGCCCATGCTGTCGGTGAGGGCGGAAAGGCTTTTCTGCTGCCGGTTCAGCTCGGCGATCTGGCTGTGGATGGCGGTCTGCTGCTCCCGCAGCCGATCCGTCAGGGGGGTCAATTCCGGGTAGGGGCTTGCCTCCGGATCATCCAGATCCAAGGCGTTGACGAGGCGCACGATCCGCCGCGCCACCCAGAGGGAAAGCGCCGCCGCCATCGCCAGCGCCAGCACCAGGATCAAAAGCACCGGGCGCACCGCCGTCAGGGCGTTCTGCACCGCGCTGAAGGGACGGGACAGGCGCAGCACCGTGCCGTCATCCCTTCGCAGGGCGTAATACAGGGTGTTCACGCCTTCTGCTTCGGATAGCCGGATGCCCTTGCCTTCCCCTTTTTCCAGGGCCGAGGCCACCTCGGGATACGCCCTTTGATTGGGCCGGGGCAGGGGCAGCGCCGTATCGCAGAGCACCTCGCCTGCTTCGGATATCCAGGTGATACGGTTGATCCCATCCAGCGTCATCAGGTATTCGGGGCCGCTGAAGGCCAGGCCATGCTCGGCATACACCGCCTCCTGCCGCAGGGCGGCGTAGGCTTCATCCAGGGCCTGGGAATGCTGCACGAACAAAAACAGCCCCGCGCACAGCACCAGCACCAATAGCCCCGTCAGAAACGTATTGCGGAATATGATTCTCGTCATGCCTCCGTCTCCCCGTCCAGCAAATAGCCGATGCCCCGCACCGTCTGGATCAGGCTGCCCACCTGCCCAAGCTTTGACCGCAATGTGCGGATGTGCACATCCAGGGTGCGGTTTTCCTTTTCTGCGTTCAGGCCCCACACCCGATCCATCAGCACGTCCCGGGTGAGCACCCGGCCCCTGTTTTCCATCAGCAGCGTTAAAAGCATGAATTCTTTGTATGTCAGTTCCACCTTCTGCCCGTCCACCGTGACCTCGTGGCGCTCCGGGCATACCCGCAGCCGTCCCGCCCGGTATTCCGTCACCCGGCTTTCCGGGGATCGCCTGCGCAGCACCGCCCGCACCCGGGCGATCAATTCCATCATGCCGAAGGGCTTGGAAATATAATCGTCCGCCCCGGAATCCAAGCCCTGCACCCGGTCATATTCCGTGTTTTTCGCGGTGAGCATAATGACGGGCAGGCCCCGGGAGGCGGGAGAGGATCGGATACGCCGGAGGATGGAAATGCCGTCCTCCTCCGGCAGCATGATATCCAGCAGGATCAATTCCGGCGTTTGGGCCCGAAAAGCGTCCCAGAACGCCTTGGGGGTGTCGAAGCCCCGGGCGGCAAAGCCCTGGCTTTCCAGGGCGTAAATCACCAATTTACGGATGCTGTCGTCATCCTCCACCAGATAAATCAACCGTCTCACCTCTTTTCTCTTATCTTAGCACAGGATGCACCCCGACGCCAGCAGGCGGGAAAGATTTAACGTGAATTTAACCCAAACGCTGACGTCGATTTTACATGAGGGCTGTATATTGGGGGAGGAAGGAGAAGAAGTATGACGATTTTGAACGGGATTTCGCTGCTGGGCGGCGTGGGGCTGTTCCTGTACGGGATGACGGTGATGTCAACGGGGCTGAAAAACGCTGCGGGGGATCAGCTGCGCCGCATCCTGGAAAAGGTGACGGGCAATCGCATCGCAGGGGTGCTCATCGGTATTCTGGTGACGATGCTGATTCAAAGCTCCTCCGCCACGGATATGATGGTGATAGGGTTCGTGCATTCGGGGCTGATGAACCTGGGCCAGGCCATCGGCGTCATCATGGGGGCCAACATCGGCACCACCGTCACCGCCCAGATCACCGCCTTTGATTTGACCGCCTTCGCGCCGCTGCTGCTGTTTGCCGGGTGCGTCATGTATATTTTCTTCAAAAAGCCCGTTCTTCGGCATGTGGGCAGCATCCTACTTGGGTTTGGCATGCTGTTCGTGGGCATCGGTATTATGAAGGCCGCCATCGCGCCCCTGGCCCAGAGCCCTGATTTCAAACAGATGCTTTCCGCCCTGGAGCATCCGGCGGCGGCGATCCTCTTCGGCATCCTGTTTACGGCGCTGCTGCAAAGCTCCTCTTCCTCGGTGGTGATTTTTCAGGCCTTCGCGGTGGAAGGGCTGCTGGATTACCGGCAGTGCGTCTATCTGGTGATCGGGGCCGCCATCGGCTCGGTGACGCCCAATCTGCTGGCCTCCCTCACCACCGGGCGCAACGGGAAGAGGACGGCGCTGCTGAATCTGTATTTCAATCTGCTGCGGGCCATCCTGCTGCTGGCGGCGATCGCCCTGTTCCCCGGGATCCTGGATTGGATTCAGAGCCTGTCGCCCCGGGATATTGCCCGCCAGATCGCCAATACCCACACCCTGTTCGCGGTAGGGACCGTGACGGTGCTGCTGCCCGTATCGCCCCTGATCGTGAAATGGGCGGAGGGCACCATCCCCCTTAAGGCGGAGGAGCAGCTGGCGCGGGATGCCCAAAGGCTTGTGTATCTCACCAACGTGGAAAAAATGGTGCCCTCCGTGGCCTTGCGCCAGGCTATGCTGGAGGTGAACCGCATGGGCGAAATGGCCCGGGATAACCTGGTCACCGCCCTGCAATATTTCTTCAGCCCCGGGAAAAACGAACTGTACGACCAGGTGCTGGAACGGGAAAAGACGGTGGATTACCTGGATCACGCCATCAGCGATCAGCTGGTGACGATGCGCAGCTTGCAGCTGTCCGATCACGACGTGTTCCGCCTGTCCCATATGGTGCGGGTGGTATCCAACTTTGAAAGGATCAGCGACCACGCGGAAAATATCGCGCAGTTCGGCCTTCGGATGGTGACGGCAAAGGCCGTCATTTCCGAAGCGGGGCTCCAGGAGCTCAAGGTCATGGGGGATACGGTGATGGAATGCCTGAACGTATCCATGGAAATTTTTGAAAAAGAAAACTTCACCCTGCTGCCCCACGCGGAGGCGCTGGAGCAGCGGGTGGACGATATGCAGGAGCAGTTTATTCAAAACCACGTGGATCGCCTGATGTCAACGGCCTGCAATCCCCTGGGCGGCGTGATCTTTACCGATATGTGCACCGATCTGGAGCGCTGCTCCGACCAGGCCATCAATATCGCCACTGCCCTGTACGATCAGTTTCATAAGTGAAAAGGATCACCGCACGGCGGACAGGCTGCCGATAGGGCGGCAATTGCCCGGCAGAGGGCCGGACAGGGGCGGGGACTGCTCGGTGCGGATATACAGGCTGTCCATGCCCCATTGGGCGGCGCCATGGCAGTCGCAGGCGTCGTCGTTCCCGATCATCAGGGCCCGGCGCTTATCCACCCCGGCGGCGGTGAGAAGATCAAAGAAGGCGGGGGAGGGCTTGCGCACCCCGTGATCCCCGGAAATGATGATTTGATGAAAACGCCTGCCGATGCCCAGGTATTCAAGCTCCGGCACCGTGAAGGCGGATTGGGCGTTGGTGAGCAGGATCACCTGCCTGCGGCCTTTCCCCAGGGCGGCGAGGAGCGCGTCCGCCCCCTCAAAAAGCCGCAGCTTTTTCAGCGTCAGCGCCCGGAACAGCCGGGCGACGCCATCGGCCTCCCCATGGGACAGGGCCTTGCCGCCCGCTTTCCCCAGCGCCAGGAACACCTGACGGATATCCGCCTCCGCCGGGCCGGAAAGGCCTCGCTTTTGAAGCTCCGCTTCCTTTTCCGCCAAGTTCTCTTCACAGAGGCGCAGGTATTGGGCTTTCAGCCTTTCCGGTGTCCAATCCATGCCCCTCAGCCGCAGCTCCCAGCAAAAAGCCTCCCACACCCGGGGATCTTCCTCATCGGTGCGGATATCCGCCAGGGTGCCATAGAAATCAAACACGTACGTATCGTAAGCCCAAGCCATAATAGTTACCTCTTTTTTTGCATCAGGGATAGCCAACGATGCAAATGGATAAAGAACCATTCCCGGCCGGTTATCGCGAAAGGCAGCCTGGGGGGAACCGCTCTGTTGACACAAAAGAGCGGCTCCCCCCAGAATT
>CAJOPV010000216.1 GCA_905236495.1 uncultured Christensenellaceae bacterium | reverse complement strand
GAAGTTCATCAGCGGTGAGGAACCTCTTACCAACTTCGACAACTACATCGACCAGCTCCAGAAGATGGGCATGGACGATCTGATCGCCGCCTACCAGGCTGCGTATGACAGCTTCATGGCCCGGTAATTCCGCAGCGAAACCCAAGGAATAAAACCCTTCGCCGGGGCTGTCGGCTTATACCGGCAGCCCCGGTTTTTCCGGGAGACAAGTATGAAGGAACTGTGGTATCGTCAGCCTGCCGCCAATTGGAACGAGGCCCTGCCTCTGGGCAATGGACGCATGGGGGCTATGGTGTTTGGGGGGCCGCTCATCGAGCGCATTTCCATGAATGAAGACAGCCTGTGGTACGGCGGCTTTCGCAATCGGGTAAACCCGAACGCGAAGGAAAACCTGTCCCAGGTAAGGCAGCTGCTGCGGGAGGATAAAATCCGGGAAGCCACCCAGCTGGCGGAGGAAGCCCTCACCGGCACCCCCAACGGGGAAAGGCACTATGAGCCGCTGTGCGATGTGATTCTGCAGCAATTGGACGGGAATCCGCCTTCCTGTATGCATGGCCTGCGGGGCCTGTTTAAGCAGGATATGGCTCGCTTCGCCGTACCCACGGAGGGATACCGCCGCTCGCTGGATATTGATACCGGCATTGCCCGGGCGGAATACAAAATGAAGGAAAAAGCCTGCTGCCGGGAATGCTTCGTTTCCTATCCTCATCAGGTTATGGCTATGCGGTACCGGGGGTTCCCCTGTCGGCTGATTGTCAGCCGAGGCGTGTACATGGATCGGGTTTTCGCCTTGGATGATCACACCTTGGCTATAACGGGGCAGACGGGAGACGGAGGCGTTTCCTGGGCGGCGGTATGCCGCTGCGTGGGGGACGGCGCGCAGACGGTGGGCAGTATCATTCGCTGCCCGGAGGCGTGTGAAATCTATCTGGCTGCCGCCACCACGTTTTATGAGGCCGATCCCCTGTCCGCCTGCGTAAAGCAATTGGACGAGGCGGAAAAAGCGGGCTACGAAGCGCTGAAAGCCGCCCACGTGCAGGATGTGGAAAACAGCATGGCTGCCTGCGTTCTGTATTTGGAAACAGACCCCGCTTTGGAACGCTTGCCCACGGATGAACGGCTTGCCCGTTACGCCCAGGGGAACGAGGATAACGGCCTGGAGGCGCTGTACTTCGCCTATGGGCGGTATCTGCTTTTTTCCTGTTCCCGGCCCGGCAGCCTGCCCGCCAATTTGCAGGGCGTATGGAATGAGGATTTCCGTCCCCCTTGGGATGGGAAATACACCATCAACATCAACACAGAAATGAACTATTGGCCGACGGAAAGCTGCGGCCTGAGCGAATGCCATCTGCCGCTGTTTGATCATCTGAAGCGGATGCGGCCCCATGGGGAAGCTGTTGCCCGGGAAATGTACGGAATCGCCCGGGGCTGGGTGGCGCACCACAATACCGACCTGTGGGGGGACTGCGCGCCTCAGGATATTTACCCTGCCGCTACCTATTGGCCCATGGGCGCGGCCTGGCTGAGCCTGCATATAGCCGAACACTGGCGCTTTACCGGGGATCAGGCGTTTCTTTCGGAGCATTTTTCCCTGATGGAAGGCGCGGCGGAATTCCTGGCGGCGTATCTGACCGAGGAAAACGGAGAAATCTTCATCAGCCCCTCCTGCTCCCCGGAGAATGTGTATATTACGCCCTCCGGGGAAAGCGGCAGCCTCACGGATCGGGCAGCCATGGATCAGCAGATTTTGTGGGAGCTTTTAACGGCGCTGGAGGAATGCGGAGAAGCGCTGGGCCGGAGCACGGAAAAATGGGCGGCCTTGAAAGCCAAGCTGCGGCCTGTGCAGCTTGAAAACGGGCTGGTCAAGGAATGGCTTCGTCCCTGCCGGGACGCCTGCCCCGGGCACCGACACATGAGCCATTTGTTTACGCTGTTCCCGGGCCATGGCATAACACCCGCAAATCCGAAGGCATTTGCCGCCGCCCGGGCTACCATCGAAAGCCGGCTGAAAAACGGCGGGGGCCACACCGGCTGGAGCCGGGCCTGGATCATTTGCCTCTGGGCCAGGCTGCTGGACGGGAAGCGGGCGGGCGAAAACATCCGGCTGCTGCTGACAAATTCGACCCTGCCCAATCTGCTGGACAATCATCCGCCCTTCCAGATCGATGGGAACTTTGGGTCCATCGCGGGCATAGCGGAAATGCTGCTGCAAAGCCAGGAGGGCGTTTTGCGCATCCTGCCCGCCCTGCCGGACCGCTGGAAACGGGGCAGCGTAAAGGGATTGCGCGCCCGGGGCTCATTTACGGTGGACGTGGATTGGCAGGAAAACAGCTGGGAAGCGAGGATCCTGCCCAAGCGGGACGGCACGCTTTCTCTTTGGGATGGACGGACGGTTTCCTGTGCGGCGGGAAAACCGGTGCTTGTAAGCGGTTCCGGGCTTGCATATACGATCAAGGAGGGAGGAACGCCATGAACATTCAGGAATATGCAGCGTTCAGCCGAAACGGTCAGGATTGGACGGAGGCTTTCCAACGCGCAATTGACGATCTGAAAAGCCGGGGCGGCGGCGTATTGAGCGTGCCGGCGGGAATCTATCCTACCGGCTCCATCCGCTTATACGATGATATGACGCTGAACATCGAGTCCGGGGCGGTGCTGCGTTTCCACCGGGACGAATCGGCGTTTCCCCTTGTGACGCTGGAATTTGAAGGAATCGCCGGGTTGGCGTATCAAGCCTGCATCTATGCTGAAAAAGCAAAAAATGTGTGTGTGACCGGCTATGGTACCGTGGATGGGCAGGGCAGCTATTGGTGGGAAAAAGTGTTTGCCCATGAGCTGGCCTATCCAAGGCCCTATCTGGTGTGCTTTTCGGACTGTGAGCGTGTGGTGCTCGAAAACGTTACGCTGACCAACTCTCCCGCCTGGACGGTGCATCCGCTGCGCTGCCGGAACGTGGTGATCCGCGGCCTGAACATCAGGAACCCCGCCGATTCCCCCAATACGGACGGTATCGATCCTAACGCCTGCCAGGATGTGCGCATCAGTGATTGTACCATTGATGTGGGGGACGACTGCATCGCCATTAAATCCGGCACGGAAGCCACCCCCAACCGCCGGCCCTGCGAGCGGATCATCATTTCCGACTGCCATTTTCTTCACGGTCATGGCGGCGTGGTGCTGGGCAGTGAAATGAGCGGGGATATCCGCAATGTGGTGGTATCCTCCTGTGTGTTTTATGAAACGGATCGGGGCATCCGCCTGAAAACCCGCCGGGGACGGGGCGGCGTGGTAGAGGGCATCCAGCTGAACAGCCTGATCATGGAAAAGGTCATGTGCCCCTTTGTGTTCAATATGTACTATTTCTGCGGTGCAGACGGCAAAATGAAGCATGTTTGGGATAAAGCGCCTTATCCGGTTACGGAGGCTACCCCCTGCTTACGGGACGTGTCCATCACGGGCGTACGCGCCAGAGACTGCACGGCCTGCGCCGGATTCTTTTACGGGCTGGCGGAAATGCCCGTTGAGGGCGTCACCATGCGGGATGTGATCGTGGAAATGGCGGACGGACCGGCAGG
>CAJOPV010000215.1 GCA_905236495.1 uncultured Christensenellaceae bacterium | reverse complement strand
CCGCGCTCCACCAGATCAGGCAGGATTTTTTCCGTTTCGCCGGCGATGAAGCGGGCGTTTGATACCCCATTCACCCTGGCGTTTTCCTCCGCGTCCCGCACCGCCTGGGGAACCACCTCCACCCCGATCACCTGCCGGGCACGGCCCGCCAGCAAAAGAGAAATGGTGCCCGCCCCGCAGTACAGATCGCACGCCGTTTCATCCCCCTTCAAATCAGCGAAATCCAGGGCGGTCTGATACAGCTTTTCGGTCTGTTCGGGGTTGATCTGGAAAAAGGACTGGGGCGACAGGGCGTATTCCATGCCGCACAGGGTGTCCCGCAGGCGCTTCTCCCCATAAAGCAGGCGGCTTTCACTGCCCAGGATCACGTTATCCCCCCGGGTGTTGATATTCAAATATACGGATTTCAGCCCCGGCACCGCGGCGCGGAGCATGGCGGTCAATTCCCGCTGATGGGGCAGCGCGCTTTCCGCCGCCACGATCACCGCCATCACGTCCCCCGACCGGGCCACCCGGCTCATCACATGGCGCACCGTGCCCGCGCGGCGGCTTTCATCGTAGGGCGTGATCCCGAATTTTTCCATCCACATTTTCACCGCCGCCGCCACCTGATTGCTGCCCTGCCGGGCGATCAGGCATTCCCCGATCTCCACGATCCGGTGGCTGCGGGGGGCGTAAAAGCCCATGCGGACGCCGCCCTTCTCCCCGCCCACGGGCAGGGAGGTCTTGTTCCGATAGTGCCAGGGCTCCTCCATGCCGATGACGGGGGGAACGTCGATTTGAACGCCCCCGATGCGCGTGAGGGCGTCCCGGATGCGCTCCCGCTTCATGGCCAGGGAGGCGTCATAGGTCATATGCTGACAGACGCAGCCGCCGCATTTTTCATAATAGGGGCAGGGCGGCGTTTGACGGTGGGGCGAGGGACGCAGCACCCGCAGGGTTTTTAAGAAGGCATGGGTCTTTTCCACCTTCTGAGCGCGGGCGATCACCTGCTCTCCCGGCAGGGCGCCCGCCACGAACAGGGTCATGCCTTCCACATGGGCGATGCCCGCCTCCCCGCCGAACCGCTCGATCTCCACCGTGATTTCATCGTTTTTCCGCAGCATATCAATCCTTCACGATCTTCCGCGCTTCCATATAATAGCGCTTCTCGTTGGCCTCGCCCATGGAAAAGGTTTTCCGGGGCAGGGGGCCGTTGTTCTGCACCGCCGGGAACAGCAGGGATTTTTCCATGGCGGGCAAAAGGATGCCCACCCCGTTTTCCTTTTCCACGATCAGGCGCACCGCGTCTTCCCCGTGAACGTAATCCAATTCGATCTGCGGCTGCTGATCCAGCAATTGCTGCACCGTGCCCACGGGCAGGTCGTGGAGGGGACGGGTGATGCGCAATTTCAAATCTCCCCGGCGGGTGACCAGCGTAAGATCGGGCCGCTCATCGTCGCGGACCACCCCCGCGCCGGAGAGCATATCCAGCGCCTCATCCCCCGTCACGTGGAACAGCACCCGATGGATGGGCTCAAAAATCAGGGCGGGGTCGTAAATATTGTTGAGCTCCACCATGGCAAACCGGGCGGGATGATCCGTTTTTTCCCCCTCCGGCAGACGGGCCTTCACTTCCTCCCAGTGGGCCTTGGCGGTGGCCAGGGAATGGTTGCCGTCCCCCACGGCGAAAAGGATGCCGCCGGGGGCCAGCTTTTCCTTCAAAGAACGGATGGCCCCGGCGATCTGCGCGAGGGTATCCCGATCCTCCACCGCCCAGCCCCTGGCCCGGCCGCCATCCAGCATCAAGTCCACGTCATAGAGGGGCCGCAGGGCGGATCGCCTGGCGTACACCGGCTCGATCACCGTTTTCTGGGGGTCGTCGCACAAAAGCAGCACGTGGCTCAGTTCCAGCCGGGCCCCCCGGCGCACCTTCTGCCGGGGCGGGATGCGGGATAAAATGGTGCCCTCCGTGGGCCGGATGGGCGAAAGGCTGTCCCGGCTAAAATCGTAATCCTCCAAATCCACCGTCATCACCAGCCCCAGCCGGGAGCCGGATTGGGTCGTTCGCTCCAGCAGCACCATGCCCGAAACCGCTTTTTCCAATACCCCGGCCTCCAGGTATTCCGTCATGGCGGCCTGGGCCCTGGGCACCCTTTCCTCGCTTTCGTCCAGATACGCTTCGGGGATGATCAGCCGCAGGGCGGAGGGATTGCTTCCCGCCATCCTGTCCGCTTCCTCCCATTTATCCCGCTGGGCGGTGTATTGATCGCAGGCCACCACGGCCCAGTTTTCCATGCTCACGTCCTGCCGGGGCAGATAAAAATCTCCGGGCCGAACGCTTAAGCCTTCAAACTCCTTCATGTTCATCACCTCTTCCCCATGATACCAGCCCGGACCGGGAAACGCAAGAGGGAAACGGGGATGCGGCGGAAAAAGCAGGGAGATCGCCCTTTGACGCCTAAAGAGCGATCCCCCCCCCGCCCGCTCCGAGCAAAGAGATTGGGAATTGAAGAAAACCGTTACTCGGCTTTCAGCTCGATCGCCTCGTCTCCATGCTCGCCGCTGTCGGCGTAAACGGGCACCAGCCTCAGGTTTTCGGTCTGGCCGCCGTGGCGAAGGAGTTCCTCGTAGCGCAGCGTATCTCCCTGGCCCCATACGCCCAGATCGTTGCATCCTTCGCTGACGCGCGTATCGCCGCTGTACAGCGTCCAGCTTTCAATCAGGTCGAAATCCCGCACGTAATCCCAATCCATCCAGGCCGTCACCCAGTTTTCCGGGCAGCGCAGGGTCACGCTGCCTTTCACGTCCACCCCGTTCAGGGTGCATTCCGCCTGGGCGGTATAAACGTCCGTTTCCATTTTGCCCGTCAGGCGGATCACGTCCGTCACCTTGCGGACGGTGAAGGGCGCGTCCATGTCCGTGGATGCATCCATCCGCTCAAAGGAAGCCCGCAGCCTGCCATCGTGCTTTTGATAGAGGGCGGACCCCCGGAACAGCACCGCCTTGCAGGAAAGCACTTCAGCCGCCCGGTCGGCGGGCACCTCGCATTCCTTCCAGCCGATGAGGGCGCCGTCCTCAAGCAGCCGTTCATCGCCGCCGATGATATCCAGATACGTTCCGTCCTGAAGGTACAAGCCGTCGTGCATGCTCACGGTGCCCAGGCGCACCCAATCGCCCTCCTCCCCGTCCTGCACCGCCTCGACGGCCTGAGCGCCGAGGGCGTCCGGGTCGATGGCAACGCCGTATTCCTCGTTAAACCATGCCGCGCCTTCAACGTTCCCATGCCCCTTTTCCACCGTAACCAGATCGCCCGTCATTTGATAGGAAATGAAAATCCTTTCCCCGTCGTAATAGGCCTGGTCGATGGTGACGGTGACGCCGTCGTCGGTGGTAACGGTCTGCTGCACGAGGGCGGCAACGGCGTCCAGATCGCCCAGCCGGTCATCCGGGTCATGGGCGTTGGCCAGTTGGGCGAACACCCCCAGGCTGGCGGCCAGGGCCGTTGCGGTGATCAGCAGCAGCATGAGGGCCAGCACGAAGCCCACGGTCATTTTCTTTTTCATTTTCGGTTTTCCCTCCTTACGGGGCAGCCCTCGGATCAGCCGATCCATCCGGGCGGAAAATTCCTCCGTCATGGGGGGATAGAGGCGCTTTAGCTCCTCCGCGCTCAGCTGTCTCACAGGGCCACCTCCTCTTTCAGTTTGTCTTGAAGCGCCCGTCTGGCCCGAAACAGGCGGTTTTTCACGCTGGTTTGGGGCACGTGCAAAACGGCGCTGATTTCTTTTTCCGTCATGCCCTCCATGTATTTGAGGAGAAAGACGGTGCGCAGGATATCCGGCAATTCGTCGATGGCTTCATACAGGCCCGTATCCCCATCCGTCGGCGGCGCGGCCACGTCCGGGAAGGAATCGGCGGG
>CAJOPV010000214.1 GCA_905236495.1 uncultured Christensenellaceae bacterium | reverse complement strand
TGCGTCTCTGGCCTGTCCGGCCTGCCCTGACGGCGGCCCGAGGCGCCGGAAGCCCGGGCCGTCGGCTGCATCTGCGCCCCGCACTGATCGCACACCGTGGCCCCTTCCGGCAGGATATTGCCGCACTTTTCACAAATCACGCCCATTCACCTCCCACCGACAGGTTTTTTCCCGCTTTACTGCATATTGCGCATCGCCTCGTAGGCCGGGTCCTGGGCGTCGAAATCCCTTTCCGGGGCGTCGCCCCCCAGGGCCTCGATGGCGCTTCGCAGCTCAATGTAATCCAGGTAGGGGGTAAGCTCGCTCCCGGCCCTTTGGATCAGGGCGGGCAGCGCCCGTTCATCCCCCAGCTTCCCCAGGCAGTCCGCCAGGATGGCGGCCCGGTCAGGCCGCTGCTCGAATAGCCTGAGCGCCGTCTGGAACACGTTTTCATCCCCGGGGTAATGGGAAAGCAGCGTCAGCATAGCTTCCTGCCCGTCGGGGGACGCATCCCGAAGGGCGCCGCGCATGGCATCCACCGCCTGCTCCCCCAGGGCGGAGAGGCTTTCCAGCGCGTTATCCGCCAGTTCGTCCTCACCTTCCGTCCGGCGGCACTGCCAGGCAACATAATCCGCCATGGCCCCGGCGCTGCCGATCTCCCTCAGCAGCGTCACCGCCGCCATCTTCATTTCCTGGGTGGCCCGTTCCTTGGAAAGCAGATGCAGCAGCGCTTCCTCCGCGTCCATCCCCAGCTCCGTGATGCGGTTCAAGAGCATATCCGGCACCGGGATGCGCTGCTTGAAATAATCCTCCATCCAGTTCACCAGCTGCAGCGGCTTATCAAACTGGGAAAAATACTCCCCCGGTTTCGCCCCGCCCAGCCAGTTCGCCGGCGTATCCAGAAAGGTTTCATACACGTCCGGCATGGCGTCTTCCATTTCATCCACGCTGCGGTATTCCTTGGCGTGTTCCTTCATCCATTGGGATAAAAACCGTTCAAATTCCCGGTCAAAATTGACGCAACGCATGCTCCTGTTCCTCCTCGCTGAGCCGTACCAGGCGGCGCATCTGCCGCAGCATCCGCTTCCTGCCCGGCGCCGCCGAAAGCATTCCTTCCGCTTCTTCCTTTTTCCCCGCCAGCAAAAGCACCACCGCCGCCAGCGCCCCTGTGAGGCAGGGAGAACGCCGCTCATCCAGCGCCCGCTTTTCCGCCGGGGACAGCCGCCGCCACAGGGGCGGCACCGCCCGGTAAATGAGGGGAATGTCCGCCCGGCCCGCCAGCATCATTGCCAGCAAATGCAAAAGCCTGTTCAGCGGCCCCCGCCTGAGGCGCTCCGGGATGGCATAGACCATGCCTCCCAAGGCCGTCAGCAGCGCCCCGCCGGCGGCATCCATCTCCATCCCCTCCGGATGGCGGCGATACCACAGCCCCGCCCCGTCGTCCGGGTCGATCTCCAGCAGCGCCTCCAGGGTACGCCCCGCCTGATCCTTCCGGCCCAGACGCATTAAGCACAGATACTTGAGCCGCAGATAATCCACGCTCTGGGGCATTCGCCGAAGCTTCTCCTCGATGAGCTCCAGGGCCATATCCTCGGCGCCGGACCGCCACGCCGCCAGGCAAAAGCCCTCGCACCGCCGCAGGGTATCGCACCGGGGCAGGGCATCCGCCAGGGCGGACCGGGCCTCCTCTGTCCTGCCCAAGTGAGCCAGGGCATCCGCCAGGGCAAAGTACCCCTCCGGCATGCCGCCGCTTAAGATCAGGCCCTGCCGCAGGTATCCGATCCCCTTTTTCGGGGGCAGCAGCGCTCCCAGCAGCCAGGCCGCGTCCTTGCTTTTTCCTTTGCGCCAGGCCCGTTGGGCCAATTTCAGGGCCTGGGTTTCGTCCCCCGCCGCCAGCGCATTCCGGGCCCGGCGGCATAAGGTATCGCTCCGCGCACGGCCCGGCAGGGGCGCATCGTAGGTCCAGGGGTAGGTTTCCAGGATATCCTGGGCCTGTTCGCTGCAGGGCCCATCCGGGTCCAGGCGCAGGCTGCCGTCCAGCGCCGCCTCCGCCAGGGCTTCGTCCCCCCGGTTGAAGGCGCAGCAGGCGATCTGGAAGCATACCTCCCCCGTGATGCCGCCGTTCAGGGCAGCGTGAAACAGGCATTTTTCCGCGGCGGTATAGCAATCCATTTCCCCGTAAATACCGCACAATTCCAGGGCCAGGGCCGGATCGCCGCTTTTTTCCAGGGCCTTGCGCAAAAGCCTGGCCTTGTCTCCCCGGCTGTCCGGGGCCCGGTGCCGCCGTGCCCGCACCGCCCAGTAAGCGGCGGGGCGCTCAAAGGGTACCACCTTATTTTTCATCGGGTCGCCCTTTCCAATAAATCCATCAGGTCGTCCCGGGTGAAGCGATGGGCCGTGCGGCAGAAATGGCAGGTCAATTCCGCCCCGCCGTCCTCCTCCATGATCTTATTCAATTCCTCCCGGCCCAGGGCGATCAGCGCCTTTTCCATCTTTTCCCGGCTGCAGTCGCACTGATAACGAACGGTCTCCCGGGACAGGATCCGCATATCCAGCCCATCAAACCAGGCTTTTCCCAGATCCTCCAGCGCCACGTCCGCCACCTCCCGGCTGATGGCGGTGAAGAATACGGAGCGCAATTCCAATTGCTCCAATAATTCTTCACTGCACCCCGGCATGGCCTGC
>CAJOPV010000213.1 GCA_905236495.1 uncultured Christensenellaceae bacterium | reverse complement strand
TCCCGGGCCGTGGAAGGCCCCCGCCATAAAGGGATTATCCTCCACGGCGTTGGAAAAGACCACGAATTTCGCGCAGCCCAGGCCGTCCTGATCCCTGGTTTTTTCCGCCAGATCCTTCACCGCCTCGCCGCACAGGCGCACGGCGTCCATATCGATGCCCGCCCGGGTGGAGGCCACATTGACGGAGGCGCACATGAGCTCCGTTTCGCTGAGGGCCTGGGGAATGGAGGCGATGAGCCGCCGATCCGCCGCCGTCATGCCCTTGGGCACCAGGGCGGAATAGCCGCCGATAAAGTTGACCCCCGTTTCATGGGCCGCCCGGTCCAGGGCCAGGGCCACGGGCAGGGGATCCTCCACCGCGCCGGTAATGAGGGATACGGGGGTGACGGAGATGCGCTTGTTCACGATGGGCACGCCGAACTCCCGCTCGATCTCCTCCCCCACCTTCACCAGGTTTTCCGCCTGGCGGGCAATGCGGCTATACACCCGGGCAGCCAGCCGCCGGGTATCGTCGCAGACGCAGTTGAACAGGGAAATGCCCATGGTGATGGTGCGCACGTCCAGCTTCTCCTGGTCGATCATGCGCAGCGTTTCCAGAATCTGATTGGTTTGAATCATACGTTCCTCCCGTCAGATTTGGTGCATAGCTTCAAAGATTTCGTTTTTCTGAATGCGGATCTGCACGCCCATGGCGCTGCCCAGGCGGCTGAAATCCTCCTGCAGCTCCGCGAAGGTGCAGGTGGGCTCGGAGATATCCACCACCATCACCATATTGAAAAAGCCGTCCACGATGGTCTGGCTGATATCCAGGATGTTGATGCCTCGGTCAAAGAGCACATGGCTCACCTTGGCGATGATGCCCTTGCGGTCAAAGCCCAGCACCGTCACTACGGCCTTGGAAACCTGCTTCACCCCTCATACCTCCTCAGCGTACAAAAATGCACGATAATTATACCACACTCCCGCCGCCGCCGCAAGGATGAGAAAAAGCCCCGCCTTTCACCAGAAAAAGCGGGGCCTTTCGCGGCGTTTGGCATCATTCGATCAGGATGCCGTACATGGAACTGTTGTCTTTGCTGCATGTGCCGATCACCAGGTAATTCTTATACACGGCGGGGCTGCCCTCGATAACGCCGCCCAGGTTCAGGGTGGTAACCACCTTCCCCGTCCGGGCTTCCAGCATGGTGAGGCTGCCACCTGCGTCGCCCTGGATGATCCAGGCGTCGCCGTTTTCGTTATATACCGCCACGGGAGAGGATACGCTCTCGGCGGAAAGCTGATAGCTCCAGGCCTCCGCGCCGGTCTGCTTGTTCAACGCCACCAGTCGGCTGGCCCCGTCCACCCGGTTCACCGTGAAATACACCAGGTCTTTAACGCTGTGCTGCCCGATCACCGGGCTGGCCTTGCAGCCGGAGGCCTGATCCGTGTTATAGGCCGCCTTGATCTGATAGCTCCATATTTCTTCCCCGGTCATGGCGTTCAGGCGGCGGATGGTCACATCCGTCTTTTTGCCCAGGCGGCTGTAGGCGGTGTTGCCGGTGTAGAGGCTCAGAGTGCCCGCCTCGTCCATATCCAGGGCCAGGGCGGCGTCGGTGTTGTCCCCGCAGTCAATGGCCCACACGGTCTTCATGGTATCCGTATCCACGCAGCGAACGACGCCGTAGGTATCCGCCATGAAAACGTACTGATCGTACATGGCGACGCTGCTTTCCACGCTGACCAGGTTATCGTTTTCGGCGTCCGCCTTGGTGCGAAGGTAGGTCACTTCCCGGCTCAGGGCGAGGGAGCCCTTCACGTCCGGGTCATCCTGCTTGGGATAAACGAATTTGCTGTTCAGGTCAACGGTATAGAGCAGTCCGTTTTCCCCAGCCACCACCATGGCGTCGTTTTCATACAGGAAAAGCGGCGTTCCGTCGAAGGCCCCGTTGGTGGTGTATTGCACCTGGGTGTTGGATTTGCGCCCGTTGAGCAGGAAGGCTTCCGTGCCGTCCGTCAGGTAATAGACGTGCAGACCGATGGGATGCTGCTTGCCGTCGGGCATATTGGAAATGCCCTGGCCCACCGCGATGAGGGGCCGCCCGTAGGTATCCACCGCCACGCTGCCCTTCAGGGGATAGCCCACGTTGATGGGGTCCCGGGTGGGGGTGCCGTCCCGCAGGTCCAGGAAATAGATTTTGCCGTCCTGGGCCCCGAAGATCACTTCCCGCAGGGCCAGGGCGTTCTTTTTATCCTCGTACAGGTTCATCATCTGGCGCACTTCGCTGGTCCATTTGACGATGGCGGGCTGGCCCGTCCAGCCCACGCCGTAGAGGGTGCCGTTGCTCTTGGTGCGCAGGGAGCCGATCTCACTCTTCCACAGGACGCTCAGCTGCCCCTTCTCCACGTTCACCGTGCCGAATGCGGCGTTCCTGCGGAAATTATCCCCCCGGAAGGTGAGCACCCCCGCCTCATAATAGGAATAATTATCCGGGTTGGGGGCGGAAAGGCTGATCTGCCGCTGGTAGGATACGGCCTTGCTGCCCTGATACGCCTTTTCGGTGATCTTAAGGCCGCCGCTTTGGGCCTCCAGTTTGGGCAGGGGCGACGCGGTGGGCACCATGGTGGGCGGCGCGGTAGGCGCTTGCGTAGGCACCTCCGTCGGCTCCAGGGTAGGCAGAGCAGTAGGCGCAGGTGTCTCCTCCGCCGCGGGAGCGGGAGGATTGGTGGGCGCCCAGGTGGGGGCCGCGATGACGGCCTCCGTAGCCTGCGGCGCGTCCGGCGGCGCGTCC
>CAJOPV010000212.1 GCA_905236495.1 uncultured Christensenellaceae bacterium | reverse complement strand
TGCGGATCGCAGTAAATCCCGATCGACCCTTCCAGGCGCGTCCCCAGCTTCTCCCGAACGCCCGACAGCCTGTCAACGCGGTACAGGCTCTCATTCGTCAGGACGATCACGGTTTGTTCGTCCATCATTTTCACGTCAAAGATCGCTTCTCCCATGGGGAAAGACAGATTGAAATTCCCCGCACCGGATTCCGCCGACGCCAAGGATGCCAGCGCCAGTATGCAAACCAGGATGAGCCAGAAAGCCGTTCGTTTTTTCATGTTGATCCCTCCGTTTTCTGTTTTTTTGAATGCCTTCGCTCATTAGACGGGCTGATAGCCCGCGTGATTTCAGCAGGCAAAACTGTTACAATTCACCTGACCCGGACGGCCCGCGACCTATCTCCCTGCCCGTTTTCGATGGGAGCCAGGTACAGCGTTTGGGGGATTTCCTCCAGCGCGGGATAGGTCAGTTCCGCCCAGGCGGAGGATACGGCAGAAATGCCGGAATGCCCGGGGAAAAGCCGATTCCCGCCGCCGTCCACCAGCTCCATCTGATAAAGCGCGGCGCTGAAGGAATCCGGGGGCGCTTCTTCCTCGCCGTTGCCAAACAGGCGATCCTTTTCTTCCTCCGGCAGCCGGTAGCGCAGCTTCACATAGGTCATCAGGGGCGTATAGGTGACGTCGCTTACCCAAACCGCGGCGTTTCCGACGTTCGTTTCCCGGTTGGGATGCTCTGTGACCACCTTTTCCTGCACGCTCCCCGTGTCCAGCCGGAAGGTCACCACCCCACGATCCGGCATTTTCATTTCCTTTGTTTCAGGGTCCAGCAAAGCGCGGCGGTATTCGATGTCCTGCCTATCACCGATGGGCAGCGTCACGTTCACCGTGCCGTCCAACTGTATGCCCTCGTTGTCCAGCCGCCAGTATTCCGTCATGATGATTTCGCCCGGCGTCAGGCTGCCGCTGATCACCGCGCCGGAGCCGCTGGGTATCCCAACAGCACGTCCGTCAAACCACATGCAGTCCATCCACCAGCCCACCTGATGAGCCTCCAGCAACGCTTCCGCACCTTCCTTCGCGCCTTCCGGCATGAGGGCGTCCGGGGCCATACCATCGGGGAGGTGATCCCCATACGCCTCCCGGGCTGTGATACCCAGGGGTTTCTCCACGTCCAGCATTCGATAGCTGACGCGCACGAACAGCGTCCGCCCGTCGTAGCCCGCCTCCTGCACGGTGATTTCCACGTTGTTCACCGTTTCCTGATACAGACCGCTCTGCATCACGCTGTCGGCGCTTTGGGGAGGCGTCTTTCCCAGCAGGAAGGAAAGGCTGTCGAAGATTCCCCAATGGGTCGCCGCGTAAGCCACCGTGGTGAAAAGGAGGATCAGGAGGGCCGCAGCCAGGATCAATCCCCGCTTGTTCGGCGGAAAGATATGACCCGTCGTATGCCGCGGGGAAGCGGCGCAACGGCACAGCGTTTCTTCCGTGCGCGACACGAAGCTCTCCGGCATTTCCGGGTACGCCTGACGCAGCAAATGGCAAAACTCAGCCTGTGTCATGTTTCATCCTCCCATTCCACGGACAATAATTCCTTCAGCTTCTTTCTCCCCCGGGAAAGCCGGGTGGACACGGTGCCCAGGGGCAGGCCCAGCGCCTCCGCGATCTCCCGCATGGCGTATCCGTCCAGATACCGCAGCATCATCAGCGTGCGGATGTCCGGGGGCAGCTTTTCCATCGCTTCTCTGACGGAATCGCTTTCCTGCGGCTGCTGCACGGCGGTATCCTCCTGAAGCGGAAAGAAGCTGAACCGCTTTTTTCGCCGCAGTGTTTGCCTGCACTGGTTCACCACGATCCGATACAGCCAGCCGGAAAATTGATCGAGGTTCCGCAGGCTTTCCCGCTTCTCCCACGCCAGGGCGATGGCCTCCTGTACGGCGTCTTCCGCGTCCTGCATTTGACGCAGGTAACTGAGCGCCACCCGATACAGCACTTTTTCCATCGCCGTCACCTTTTCCTGGAATGTCCCCGCATCCACGTTCTTCGCCCTTTCCTGGTTTGGTTCCGTTTCACTTTTCAGATGCGCGAGGAGTGGCGTTTGTTTTTCCCCTTCAAAGAATTTACAATTTTCCTCTTCGCTTTTCATACCGCCCCTCCCATCCC
>CAJOPV010000211.1 GCA_905236495.1 uncultured Christensenellaceae bacterium | reverse complement strand
CTTCAGCATTTCTTCCCGGATGGGATCGTAGTGCCCGTCGATGAGGCCGAAATCCATTCTCTTGTAGGTCCACAGGGCCCGCCCGATGCCGTGGCGGTCAAAGACGGCGGTGATATCCCGGAGCCAGCGGAGGGTAGCCTCCGGGTCCGCCAGGTCGATGACGCCGTATTCGCCGCAGTACAAGGGCACGTCGCTTTTTTCGGCGTGGGCGATGGCGGGGGCAAAGAGGGCCTCGAAGAAATCGGGGCCCAGGCGGCTCATTTCCCTGTCGTCCGCCAGGTCCGGGTTCAGCAGGCGGGTGGCGGATCGGTAGGCTTCCGGGTCCCCGGGGTAATCCATGCGAAGGTCCCGGGGCATGTTCCTGACCCAGCGGGCGCCCTGATGGGTGAACACCATGGGATCGTAGCTGTGGAAGTTATAAACGATCCTGTCATCTTCCCGGGCGTCCAATTCCGGCACGCTTGTCACATGGTTATACCGGGCCCCGCCCACCACGATCCAGGTATCCGGCGCGTTTTCCCGGATGGCCCGGACGGTGCGGCGGATGATGCCGTTCCATTCCTCTGCCACCTGGGGGGACACGATCTCATTCAGCAGGTCAAAGGCCACGTTGGGGCATTTTCCGTATTTTTTGGAAAGCCGCCGCCACAGGGCGATGAACCGGGCCTGCATCCCTTCGTCATGGAAAAAAACGGTGCGGTCCGCGCCCCTGTCCACGGGGTCGAAGGTGTAGCCGTAGGCCTTGTGCAGGTCTAAAAGCACGCTGAGGCCCGCGTCCCGGCACCAGGAAACGCACTGGTCGATGGCCTGTTCGCCGATGGCGATGGGCTGGCCCTCCTCCGTTTCCAGAAAGAAATAATCCACCGGCAGCCGCACGTGATCCAGCCCCATGGCCTTGATCCGCCGGATATCGGCCTCCGTTAAATAGGTATCCACCCGGCGCTGGTCCGGCTGCCCGCACTGGCTGATCCAGCCGCCCAGGTTGATCCCGTGGCGGTATCCTTCAAAAATCCGCAAGAGCAAAACCTCCTTTTATTGCAGCAGGAACGGGCGCAGGGGCAGCCCGTTTTCCCCGAACAGGCGCACGATCACGTAATCCCGCCAGGCATAGCGGGCCATGACGGGCCGGGGCGCCTGGGGGCAGGACAAAAAGATTTCCCGACCAGCCACCACCGTATCCGCCGGGTGAAAAATCCCGTCCTCCCCGGCGATCTCCATGCAAAATTCTCCCTGGCCCCGATCCGTGACGGGCTGATCCAGCAGGATGCGAAGCACCCCGTCCCGGGCGGATTTGCCCACGGCGGCGGGGGCGGCGGGGGCAGGCAGGCCATACACCGTCCGCAGGGCGCAATCGCACAGCCTTTCGCCTACCACCCGCTTGTCGGTGGGGTGGATGTTGTCAAATTCCCCCTGATCCAGCAGGATGGCAAGATCGGTATGGGCCACCTGCCGGGAAACCAGCTGCTGGGCCAGACGCAGGGGAGGCCAGGTGAGGCTGTCCTTTTCCGCGGCGGCGTCGATCCACATGGGCAGCTGCACGTTCAGGAAGGGCAGCGTTTCATCCACAAACAGCTCCCGCAGCCGCTGGATAAAGGAAGCGAGCAGGATATCGTAGCGCTTGGTGCGCCAGGTATCCTCCTCCCCCTGGTAAAAGAGCACGCCCGTCAGCGCGGCGGGGATCACCCGCTCCAGCATGGTATGGAACAAGCCCTTGGGCCGGAAGGGAGAGCCCTCGCCTACCGGGGGGTTCCAGGGCGGGCAGGGGCCGATCAGGGCGTTGATCTCCTTGGTGGAATATTCGGGGTGGGCCTTTTTAAGCGCGTCCGCTTTCTTGGCCCATTCGTCCAGGCCGCTGAAAAAGGCCCCTTCCTCCCGTAAATAATCCTCCATGGATTTCCCGGCCCATTGTTCGTCGTATTCCTTTACATACCGCTGCCCCTCCGCCGTGCGGGAGAGGGCTTCCCCGTCCATCCAGCAGGTGACGGAGGTGCCGCCCCAGTAGCAGTCGATGACGCCTACGGGCGTTTGCAGCGTTTCATGCAGCTTTACGGCGAAAAAGTAGCCCACAGCGCTCATGTCCTTCGCCCAGCCGGGGGCCACGGCGTGCCACCGGGCGCTGCGGTTGGCTTCGTCGGCCTCCGGGCCGGGGCGGGCGAACTTGGGCACGTTAAAGTACCGCACCTGGGGGATATCGTGGGTCCGGATCAGCTCCGGCCCCTCGTCGGCGTTTTGCAGCTCCAGTTCCATATTGCTTTGGCCCCCCGCCAGATACACCTCGCCGATCAGGATATCCCGGCAGATCGCCTGCTCCCCGCCGCAGGAAAAGGCAAGGGTGCAGCCCTCCTGGGCCTCCTGGGGCGGAAGGTAAAGCAGGAAGCGGCCTTCTTTTGCCGGGGCGGTATCCCGCCCCAGCAGGCGGCCCTGTGCGTTTTTCAGCTCGGCGGTGACGTTTGCCCCCTCCGGCGCCGTGCCGAAGAGGCGGATCTCCTTGCCCCGGCAGAGCACGGCGTGATCCCCAAACAGGGGAGATACCTGAAATGACGGCATGGCTTTCCCTCCGAACGCGCTTACTGGACGGTGGCGGGCAGCCTGTCATAGCCGCCGTAGGTGATGATGGCCTCCACGATCTGGGGATAAGCAAATTCCCCGCTGGTGCGGTTCAGCAAGCCGAACAGCTCCCCGGTTCCCTTGAAAGCTCCGTTATCCCACCACAGGCAGGGCAGGTTCCGGGCGCTGGCGGCGGCTACATAGAAGGCCGTCCAATCCACCCGGTCCTGCAGATTATCCTGCTTGGTCAGGGCGCCGAATTCGCCGATGACCACGGGGATGCCGTTGACGATGTAACGATTATACAGGGAATTCATAAAGGAGACGATTTCCTTTTTCATGGTGTCGTTGCTGAGGGTAAAATGCTTTCCGCCCTGGATGTTCAGGGCGAAATCATAGGGCGTATAGGCGTGGACGGAAACGATGATGCGGTTGTCGGCGGTGTCCGTGGGGAGGATGAAGGAATCCCGCACCGCGTTCTGGGGGGCGGCGGCGTAGGCGGGCACCATGAGATAGCGCCGGGCGTTGTTCCCGCCGGAAGCGCGCACCGTATCAACGAACAGCTGGTTCAGCCGGTTCAGGCAGTCCGCCGCGTCCTGGCATTCGAGCATAAGGGGGTTGAAATTCCACTCGTAACTGCTGCCGAGGAGCCGGGGCTCGTTCAGGGATTCAAAGATCAGCCGATCGTCGTAATCCTTGAAGCGCTCTGAAAGCTGCATCCATACGGCGGAGACGTAGCGGGCGGATTCGTCATAGTGGGAGGAGGCGGGCAGGAACTGGCTTTCGTCGTGATGGATGTTCAAGATCACGTGCAGATCCTGGGCGATGGCCATGTCCACCACTTCCTGAACGCGATTCAGCCATTTTTCGCTGATGTTGAAATCCGCGTCCACATGATCGTGCCAGGAGGCGGGGATGCGCACGGTGGAAAAGCCCGCTTCCTTCAGGGCAATGAAGACGGTTTCGGTGGTGCGGGGGACGCCCCAGCTGGTTTCCACCGTCATTTCGTCGGCGTTGCGGTTCCAATCGCCCTTTTGGGCGTCAAAGGTGTTGCCCAGGTTCCAGCCCACGCCCATCTCCTTTAGAAAATCCATGGCCTCGTTGTCGGGAATGGGCTGCTGCACGATGGTAAGCTCCGGCACGGTGATTTCCTCGGCGGGCAGGGCCTCCGCCACGCAGGCGGACAGTTGAACGGCGCAGAGAATAAGGCAAAGGAGCAGGCTGGCAAAACGCTTCATCATGGTTCTTTCCTCCTTTTATTCGGCGGCGGGCAGGGATGCTTTCAGCGCCCGGATGATCTCCCGGGCGGCGGTCTCGTGGCTTTTGCGGCTGGGGTGGAACCGGCTGCCGTTGCCCTCCGCCATGGTGAGGGGCAGGTAGCGGCAATTGGCGTCGCCGCTGTCCGAAACGGCCTGGCGAAGGGCGCTTTCCAGCTGATTCCCGCACAGGCCGTAGGCCCACAGGATCACGGCCTCGGGGTTCCGCTTCCGGGCCAGGCGGATCAGGGCGATGGCCTGGTCGTGGATTTCCCGCAGCATTTCTTCTCGGTCCGCCCCGGTAAGATTGGACAGGGCGGTGGCGTCGTTGGTGCCCAGGTTGATGATCACGGCGTCGGCGGGGCGCTCAGCGTCTATGGGCCGGTCGCCGCCGGGGATCACGGCGCAAAGCCGATCATAGATCCGCCCGATGCAGCTGTCCCGGTTATTGTCCCAGCCCCGGGCCGCGCCCCAGCCCCCCAGGGCGACGACCCGTTTCTCCGCCCCCAGGGCTTCCGATACCAGGGTGGGGAAGGCGGGCATGTGGGAAATATACACCATGCGCCATTCCTGCCCGCTTTCGGGGCCCAGGGTGCCTTCCCCTACGGTGAGGCTGTCGCCGATGAATTCCAATAGCATAGGCCGGGCCGGGGCGGGGGAAACCTCCCCGTCCGTCTCGATGCCCTCCAGGATCACCGGGCCGTCCTCGTCGTAGCCGCATTGGGTATCCTTGAGGATGGTGACCTGGTGGGGAACCCCCGCCTCCATGCCCGCCAGCAGCGGATAATCCCTGGTGCCCCGCAAAAGGGGCATCCGGGCCACCGGGGCCCCGTCCAGCATTACCCCCAGCCAGGCGGCGTGATCTCTGTGGGCAGATGTCACCCGGGCGATGAGATGGGTGCATTTGAGGGTAAAGCGCACGCCGGAGCCGCTCCACCACAGCATGGTTTTTTCTTCGTTTGCATCCCTGCGGCCCAGGTAAGTGAACCGGGGATCGGGCAAAGCGATATAAGCCATGAAATCAAGCCTCCTCCGCAATCAGGGTGTAGAGCACGCTTTGGGCGTCCCCTTGTTTCAGCGGGCACAAAAGGCCCACGGACATAAGCTCGTCCCCGCCGTAGCTTTCTCCCGTTTCCCGGACCCGGTAGCGCCATGCCCGGTTCAGGCCCCGAAGCTGCACCAGGGGCGGCGGGGTATTCACCTGGCCCAGGGCCCGCACCAGGGTGAAGAGAGCCCGCTTTTGATCGGGGGCCACAGTGATCCAGGCGGTTTCGTTCCCTTCAAAGGGAGATAGCAGGCGGTACAGACTGCCGTGAGCCCGCAGCTCTTCCGTATCCCGGGCGAAAAGGACCTGGCCCTGCAGGGCGGCTTGCTCCTCCTCCGTCAGCTTTCGGGGGTCCAGCTCATACCCGAAACATCCGCCCAGGGCTACGGCGAAGCGGCTTTCCAGGGGCGTTACCCGCCCGGTCTGGTGATTGGGCACGGCGCTGACGTGGCTGCCCATGGCGGAGGGGGGCAGGAACAGGCTGGTGCCGTACTGGATGCGGCAGCGCATCAGGGCGTCGGTGTCGTCGGAGCACCAGAACTGGGGCACATAATACAGCATGCCCGGGTCGAACCGCCCGCCGCCGGAGGAGCAGCCCTCGATGAGCACCTCCGGGAACGCCTTCACCAGCCGATCCGTCACGGCGTACAGGCCCAGGATATAGCGGTGGGGCAGCTCCCGCTGCCGATCGGCAGGCAGGTAAGCGGAGCCCACGTTGGAAAAATTGCGGTTCATATCCCATTTGAGGTAGGCCGCGCCGCTGTCCCGCAGGGTGGCAGCCACGGCGTCAAAAATGTAATCCTGCACATCCGGGCGGCTCAGATCCAGCGTCAATTGGTGCCGGGCGGTAATGGGCTCCCGGCCCGGGATGCGGATGGCCCAATCGGGATGGGCCCTAAACAGGTCGCTTTCCGGGGAGACCATTTCCGGCTCCATCCAGATGCCGAACTGCAAGCCCAGGGCCCGGATGCGATCGCCCAGGCGCTTGAGGCCCCCGGGCAGCTTTTTCCGATCCACATACCAGTCTCCCAGGGAGGTGCTGTCGTCGTCCCGATGACCGAACCATCCGTCGTCCATCACGAACAGCTCCACCCCGGCCTTGGCGGCGCACTTTGCGATATCCACCAGCTTGTCTTCGTCAAAATCGAAATATGCCGCCTCCCAGCTGTTGAGCAGCACGGGCCGATGGGCGTTCACCCACTGCCCGGGCAGCAAATGGCGCGCCCACAGGGCGTGAAACTGGCGGCTCATGCCCCCCAGGCCCTCCGTGGAATACACCAGCGCCGCTTCGGGGGTCTGGAAGGCTTCGCCGCCCTCCAGCCGCCAGGCGAAATCCTGATTGTTGATGCCCAGCAGCAGCCTTGCGTTATCGTTCTGATACACCGAGGCCTGGGCGGTGAAATTGCCGCTGTAAATCAGGGCCGCCCCCAGGGCGTCCCCCCGATCCTCGGTGGAATGGGGCCGGGCCAGGGCCAGGAAGGGGCTCTGCTGCAGGCTGCTGGCCCCGCAGAGGGTGCCCACCCCCTGGCGCCCCGGCTGGAGGGGACGGCGATAAACACTGCGCTCCCGGGCCCAGGAGCCGCTTAGGGTGATGAAGTCCCAGCGGCTGTCCGGCATATCCAGGCACAGGCTCATGGCGTTGGTGAGGGTCACGGGCTGATCGCCGCTGTTTTCGATGCGGGCGCTGCGCATCACGGCGGCGATGCCGTCAAAGAGGGTGTAAAGCAGACGCACCTTCAGGGGTCCCGCCGGGTCGGAAAGGGTGAGGCAAAGGGTCTTTCCGTCCTCCCCGAAGGTGGCGGGCAGGCCGGGCAGGGCGGGCTTGCCCGCCATGACCTCGGCGCTTTCAAAGCGCAGGTCCGCCGTCCAGCTCCCGTCCGGCCCCTCTCCGTTCAGGGCGCCT
>CAJOPV010000210.1 GCA_905236495.1 uncultured Christensenellaceae bacterium | reverse complement strand
GGCAGACATGCCCGGAAACGCCATTTTACAGCAAATGGATGCAATCCATCGAAAGTCTGTCTGCTGACTTTCGATGGCAGCGCATCGGCTTTGTCGATGCGCTGAACGCCCCGCCGTCACGGCGGGGCGTTCGTCATTCGGATGTTTTATTGTTCCTCATACATGAAATCTATAAACGCCTTGATCTGCTCGTCCCAGAAGCCCCATTCGTGGATGGCGCCGGGCTTTTCATAGGCGGTGACCGGCCAGCCGTGCTTTTGCAGAGCGGGGATAAAGGCAAGATGCTGCTGATAGAGGAAATCCGACGTGCCGCAGCTGACGTACAGCCGGGGCTTGTGGGGGGCCTTGGCATTTTCCTTCATCAAATACCGGGTATCCACTTCCGTCCCCTTCAGGCTCTTGCGCTTGCCGAATACCCGCTTGACCTCCGCGTCCCGGTGGTTCAGATAAAAGATATCGGTGATATCCACCGCGCCGCTGAAGCTGCCCGCCGCGGCAAAGCGCTCGGGATAGGTCAGCGCCAGGCGCATGGCCCCGTAGCCGCCCATGCTCAGGCCCGCCACGTAGGTATCCTCCGGCCTGTCGCTGAGGCGGAAAAAACGATGCATGGTTTTGGGCAGCTCTTCGCTGACGTAATCCCAATACTTTTCGCCGTGGACCTCGTTGCAGTAGAAGCTGTGGTTCACCGCCGGCATGATGACCGCCAGATTATGGGCGGCGGCGTAGCGCTCCACGGAGGTGCGCCGCATCCAGATGGAATGATCGTCGCTGTACCCGTGCAGCAGATACAGCACTTTGGGCGGCTGATCCTCCTCCGCGGCGGTCAGGCCGATGCCCTGGTTGATTTCAGGCAAAATCACATTCACCGTGGAGGCCACGTTCAGCGCGGCGGAGAAAAACTGTACCTGCAAAAACGCCATGGTGCTCTCCCCTTTCGTTTTTCGATCTGACGGGATAGGAAAATTATAGCATACCGCCCCGTCCGCCGCAAGAGGCTTCATTCCCATCCTGCGAACAGGAAAGAGCATAAAACAAAGCTGTGCGCCGCTTGCCTGAGCAGCAGCGGCACACAGCTTGTTATTCACGCCCTGCTTGCTCCGCAGGACGGGCCCGGGGAGGAACTCCCGGTCAGGAATAGGTGGATTGTAAATCGATGTTCTTGTAGCGCTTCAGCCCCGTACCGGCGGGGATCAGCTTGCCGATAATGACGTTTTCTTTCAGGCCCAGCAGCGGATCCACCTTGCCCTTGATGGCGGCTTCGGTGAGGACCCGGGTGGTCTCCTGGAAGGAAGCGGCGGAGAGGAAGGATTCGGTGGCGAGGGAGGCCTTGGTGATGCCCAGCAGGATGCGCTTGGCGATGGCGGGCCTGCCGCCGTCCTGGATGGTCTTTTCGTTGGCCTGCTCGAACTCGTAAATATCCACCAGGCTGCCGGGCAGCAGGCTGGTATCGCCGCTGTCCTCGATGCGCACCTTGCGCAGCATCTGGCGCACGATGACCTCGATGTGCTTATCTGCGATCTTAACGCCGGAGGAGTAGTAAGCGGAGAGCACTTCGCGGAGCAGGTATTCCTGCACGGCGCGGATGCCCAGGATGCGAAGCAGGTCGTGGGGGTTCACGGAGCCTTCGATCAGCTCGTCCCCCGCCGCCACGGTCTGCCCATCCGTTACCTTCAGCCGGGCGCCGTAATGGATCTGGTAGGTCTTCTTTTCGGAGGGATCCTCCTCGTTGGTGACGATGATCTCCCGCTTCTTTTTGCTTTCCACGATCTGCACCGTGCCGCTGATTTCAGCCAGGGTGGCGTCACGCTTGGGCTTGCGGGCCTCGAACAGCTCCTCCACCCGGGGAAGACCCTGGGTGATATCGTCGGCGGAGGCCACGCCGCCGGAGTGGAAGGTACGCATGGTAAGCTGGGTGCCGGGCTCACCGATGGACTGAGCGGCAATGATGCCCACCGCTTCGCCGATATCCACGTTGCCGCCGTGGGCCAGGTTCATGCCGTAGCACCGGGCGCAGACGCCGTGCTGGCTGTGGCAGGTGAGGACAGAGCGGACGTTCATCTTCGTGACGCCGGCCTTCTTTACCTGCTGGGCCTTATCGTAGTCGATCATTTCATTGATGTGCACCAGCAGCTCGCCGGTGATGGGATGATACACATCCTCCGCGGCGTAGCGGCCCCGGATACGGTCGTCGATGCCCTCGATCTCGCCGATGGGCTGCACCGTGATGCCCCGTACCTTTTCGCCCCGGGCCTCGAAGCAGTCGATCTCGCGCACGATGACCTCCTGGGCCACGTCCACCAGACGGCGGGTGAGGTAACCAGAGTCGGCGGTACGCAGAGCGGTATCGGACAGGGACTTGCGGCTGCCGTGGGAGGACATGAAGAACTCCAGCACGTTCAGGCCTTCCCGGAAGTTGGCGCGGATAGGCACCTCAATGGTGCGCCCGGAGGGAGAGGCCATCAGGCCGCGCATGCCCGCCAGCTGGGCCACCTGGCCCGCACTGCCGCGGGCGCCGGAGCCGGTCATCATGCTGATGGGGTTGTAGGTGGGCAGCACTTCCATCACGCGGTTTTTCAGCCTGTTGGTGGTGTTCGTCCAGGCTTCGATCACCATGCGGTAGCGCTCGTCCTCGCTCATTTCGCCGCGGCGGTATTTCTTGTTGATGGTCGCCACCAGATCATCCGTTTCCTTGAGCCAGGTCTGCTTTTCCTCGGGCACGATGATATCGCTGACGGAAACGGTGATAGCGCCCCGGGTGGAATACTTATAGCCCAGGTTCTTAATGGCGTCCAGCACCTTGGCGGTGTCGCTTTCGCCGTGAGCCCTGAAGCACCGCTCCACGATGGCGCCCAGGTCCTTCTTGACCACTTTATGGTCGATCTCCAGCACGAACTGATCGTCCAGGGTGTTCCGGGGCTTGAAGCCCAGATCCTGGGGCACCACGTCGTTGAAGATCAGCAGGCCCAGGGTGGTATCGATGACCCGGCGCTGGGTTTCGCCCTCCCAGGTGCGTTGGATGCGCACCTTGATGGGGGCCTGCAAGGAAATCTGCTGGCACTGATAGGCCATCATGGCCTCGTCGGGGCTGGCGAACACCCGGCCCGCGCCCTTGGCGTCCTCCCGGGTGATGGTGAGGTAGTGGCAGCCGATAACCATATCCTGGGTAGGAGAAATGACGGGCATGCCGTCCTGGGGCTTCATAATGTTGTTGGCGCACAGCATCAGGAACCGGGCCTCGGCCTGGGCCTCCATGGACAGGGGCACGTGCACAGCCATCTGGTCGCCGTCAAAGTCGGCGTTGTAGGCGGTGCAGGCCAGGGGGTGAAGCCGGATGGCCTTGCCTTCCACCAGGATGGGCTCAAAGGCCTGG
>CAJOPV010000209.1 GCA_905236495.1 uncultured Christensenellaceae bacterium | reverse complement strand
CCCCATCCCGGATAACATTTACGTTCAGGTGACGACGGCCCCCGGCAATGAATATGCCACCCTGCGCCGGGGCATGTACGGCACCCCCGTGGAACGCATGCAGGAGGAGCTGAGAAAGCAGAATTATTACACCGGCGTCACCGACGGCTATTTCGGCGAGGGCACGGAAAACGCCGTGAAGGCCTTCCAGCGCTCCAACGGCCTGTATGTCGATGGCGTCGCCGGGCCCGCCACGCTGCGGGTGCTCTACGAGGGCGATTTCCCCTATGGCTCCTGATCCCTGATATTTTCCCGGGCGGTGAAGCGGCGCTTCGCCGCCCTTTTCCATAGGGCAATTTGCGTTTTTCCCGATCTGTGGTATAATAATTGACCGAAGGCCAATTCTCCGTCTCGGCGGGCCCCGAATGGGCGCACGCCGAGCGTTACGGCATGATTGCATACGTGCGCGGGGAAACGTGCACGCAGGAGAGGATAAGCGCCATGATCCATTTGTACTACGGCGACGGCAAAGGGAAAACCAGCGCCGCCCTGGGGCTGCTGCTCCGGGCCAGCGGGGCCGGGCTGCGGGTGGCCCTGGCCCGGTTTTTGAAGGATGATACCAGCGCCGAGCTGATCCCCCTTCGCACCCTGCCCTATGTTTCTCTGTTGCCCTCCCCCAAGAAAATGAAATTCCTGTGGGAGATGACGGAGGAGGAAAAGGCCGCCTGCGCCGCGGATACCCGCCGTCTGTTTGAGGCCTCCGTATCCCAGGATTGCGACGTGCTGATCCTGGACGAGGTGACGGATGCCGTGAACAGCGGCCTGCTCCAAGAAGAAGCGCTGCTTTCCTTCCTGGATCGCAAGCCGGAAAATATGGAAGTGATCCTGACGGGGCGGGAACCCTCCGACAGCGTAAAGCAGCGGGCAGACTATATCACCCAATTCCTCTCCCGCCGCCATCCTTACGATCAGGGGTTTCAGGCCCGGCGGGGCATCGAATACTGAAAACAAAGAAAGGAACCGCCATGAGCGAATTTGTCGTCATTACCGATTCATCCTCCAACCTGACGCCGGATCTGGTAAAGCAGGCGGGCATCGAAGAGGTGGTGCCCTTCCGCTGCTTTACGCAGGAGGGCGAAATGCTCTGCTATCAGGGGGATCAGCCCTTCGACGGGCACGCCTTTTACGACGCTCTGCGGCAGACCGGGCCCATCAAGACCTCCATGGTGAATATCAGCCAGTTCATCCAGGCCTTTGAGCCCCTGGTGAAGGCGGGAAAGGATATCCTGTACATTGCCATGTCCAGCGGCATCAGCGGCACCTGCGCCGCCGGCATCCAGGCCGCCGCGGAGCTGATGAAAAAGTACCCGGGCCGCATCATCCGGGTAGTGGATACCCTGGCGGCCTCCTTCGGGGAAGGCATTTTCGCCCTGAAAGCCGCCATGATGCGCAAAGCCAAGGCCACCATGCAGGAAACGCTGGAATGGGCGGAAAGCAATAAGCGCCGCATGTGCCAATATTTTACGGTGGATGATCTGAATTACCTGCACAAGGGCGGGCGCATATCCGCCTTAACGGCCCGCATCGGCTCCATCGCCAATATCAAGCCCCTGCTCATGGGCGATTCGGAGGGGAAGATCGTCAGCTGCGGCAAGGTAATCGGCAGGAAAAAATCCCTTCAGGCCCTGGCGGATCTGTTCGATCAACACGCCGCCCAAAGCCCGGAGGAAATCGTCGCCATCGCTCATGGAGACTGCGAGGAGGACGCCCGGTATTTA
Source organism: uncultured Christensenellaceae bacterium (assembly GCA_905236495.1). Lineage (GTDB taxonomy): Bacteria > Bacillota > Clostridia > Christensenellales > Aristaeellaceae > RUG563. Next base: position 2,354 of record CAJOPV010000209.1, on the reverse strand, counting down.
GCCGGCCTGCTTCAGCGCAAAAGGGACCTGAAAGACGTCCTGATCCGCTGCTACGAGCCGGGTACGGGCTCCCACGTGGGGCCGGGGGCCGTGGCGCTGTTCTTCCTGTCCCCCGTGCCCTGCAAGTAAAAACGCCATCGAATGGAGGAGGATACCATCATGCAGCCGCCTGATACGGTAAAGGGACGGATCAGCGTCGTCATGCCGGTATATAACGCAAGCAAAACGGTCGCTGCCTCCGCAGGAAGCGTGCTGAACCAAACCTACGCCGATCTTGAATTGATCCTGGTGGACGACGGCAGCCAGGACGGCAGCCTGGATATCTGCCGAACAATCCAGGAAAGCGACCCTCGGGTGCTTTTGATCACCCAGCAGAACGGCGGCCCTGCCCGGGCCCGGAACGCTGCCATGGAGATCATGACCGGCGAATTCGTCACCTTTGCCGACAGCGACGATCTTTTGACCCCTGACGCCTGCCGCCTGATGGCGGAGGCCATGGGAGACAGGGATCTGGTGATCGGGCATTATTTCTTCGATCTGGGCAAGGTCAGCACCAAGCGGGGCCTGCTGGACGGCAGCCGCGCCCTCACCGAGGAAGAATTCCTGAAGGAACTGATGCAGTATCCTGGCTCCTTCTATTTCAGCGCCCTGTGGAACAAGCTCTACCGCACAGAGCTGATCCGCAAGGCTCAGCTCACCTTCGATCCCTTCTTTGACTGGGGCGAGGATTTCGCCTTTAACATGCGCTATTATCACGGGGTTGAAAACGGGGTGTATCTGCTGGACGCGCCGGTGTATCACTACGTCAAAAACCCGGTGGGCACCTCCGTCCGTTCCCTGATCCACGTGGCCCACAGCTGCCGCATCAAATGGCGGCTGTACCAGCATTTCAAAGGCCTGTACCAGGAAAAAGGCCTGTACGAAGCCAATAAGCGCCTTATCGACCGATATATTTATAACGTCACCCTGGCGGATTAAGAAAAAACAGATGAGCGGGCGTCAAGGCCCGCTTCAGCGCATCGACCATGTCGATGCGCTGCCATCGAAAGTCAGCAGACAGACTTTCGATGGATTGCATCCATTTGCTGTAAAACGGCATTTCCGGGCATATTTGCCCGGAAACGCTCATTTTACGGTCGGAAATGGATATCGGAAGCAGTCATCCTGACTGCTCCTCGGACCGGGAGACCCGGTCCTGCGGATGAAAGTCGAAAGGGCTGCAGCCCTTTCGAGCTATCCCGGGGTTTATTGATGGTCAGAAGCGGGTTTCAAAGCCCGCTTTTTTTGCGTCGATAAAGAACATTTGTTCCCTATATCCTTGTCGATTCGTCGTTCCTTTCCTGTCAAATCCGCGCATATTGCCTGTCGAACGGTGTCGAAAGGGATGGAATCCGTTCGAGTTTTATTCTTTTAGTTCATTTAATCTTGCCATATTCATTCTTTTCGTTATAATATACCTATATCCATCCGGGAATGGAAGCGTTTACTGATGAACGGTGACGCCGAAGAGAAACATCGCAACGAAAGGGAGAGAACCATGATGAACGCAATTCGGGTATTGATCGTGGATGACAACGAGGAATTGAGGCAGACCATGGCCCAGTATTTCCGCCAGCAGCAGGATATCACCGTGGCGGGAGAAGCCGCCAACGGCATGGACGCCGTGAAGCTGGCCCGGGAAAAGCAGGCGGACGTGATGCTGCTGGATATGATCATGCCGTCGCTGGACGGCTTCGGCGTGCTGAACCAATTGCAGCGCATGCCGCCGGAAAAACGGCCCCGGGTCATCGCCGTCACCGCCCTGGGGCGGGATGATTTCATCCGCCGGGCGGTGGAGCTGGGGGTGAAATATTATATGATCAAGCCGGTGGATCTGCCGGTGCTTTTGGAACGGGTGCGGGATGTGATGCAGGATACCGCTGCCGACGAGGGGCCCGCCCGAATGCTGAACGCCCAGGCCTTATCGCTGGATGATCAGCTCAGCAATCTGTTCCTGGGCATGGGCATCCCCGCCCACATCAAGGGCTATCAATACCTGCGGGAGGCCATCAAGCTGGTGATCGAAAACCCCAGCATGATCAGCGGCATCACCAAGGAGTTATACCCCGCCATCGCGCATCGGTTCAATACCTCTTCCAGCAAAGTGGAGCGGGCCATCCGCCACGCCATCGAGGTGGCCTGGAGCCGAGGCCGGGTGGATACGCTGAACAAAGCCTTCGGCTGCTACGTGGCCCAGCCGGACGATAAACCCACCAACGGGGAATTCATCGCCCTCATCGCCGATAAGCTCTCCTACGACAGAATTGCGTAAGGTAAAAGCGTAAAAGAACGCCCTTCTTTATTGAAGGACGTTT
>CAJOPV010000208.1 GCA_905236495.1 uncultured Christensenellaceae bacterium | reverse complement strand
TGTGAACCCTGTCAGGTCCGGAAGGAAGCAGCAGTAAGCATCTTAGACGTGTGCTGCGGCAAAGCCTGCCGGTCATACGCGGTATTTCTGTAAGGAGGATCACCGTTTATGTGGCAGCTGCCCCCCGTACTCAATCAGGACCCGGAGATCGCCCGCTGCATGGAGGCCGAATGCGCCCGGCAGGAAGCGCACATCGAATTGATCGCATCCGAAAACTTTGTCAGCCCCGCCGTCATGGCCGCCATGGGCAGCCCGCTCACCAATAAATACGCCGAAGGCTATCCGGGCAAGCGGTACTACGGCGGCTGTCAGTATGTGGACGTGGTGGAGGACATCGCCAGGGAGCGGGCCAAAAAGCTCTTCGGGGCGGAGCACGCCAACGTGCAGCCCCACAGCGGCAGCCAGGCCAATACGGCGGTTTATTTCGCCCTGCTGAACCCCGGCGATACGGTATTGGGCATGAGCCTGAACAACGGCGGGCACCTGACCCACGGCAGCCCCGTTAACCTGTCCGGCAAGTATTATCATTTCGAGGCCTACGGCCTGGACGCGGAAACGGAAAAAATCAATTATGACGAAGTGCTGAAAATCGCCCGGGCCTGCAGGCCCAAGATGATCGTGGCGGGGGCCAGTGCCTATCCAAGGGAATTGGATTTCGCCGCCTTCCGTAAGATCGCCGACGACGTGGGGGCGCTGCTCATGGTGGATATGGCCCATATCGCCGGGCTGGTAGCGGCGGGGTGCCATCCCTCCCCCGTGCCCTGCGCCGATATCGTCACCACCACCACCCATAAGACCCTCCGGGGCCCCCGGGGCGGCATGATCCTGTGCAAAGAGCAATACCAGAAGGCCATTGACAAGGCCATTTTTCCCGGCATCCAGGGCGGGCCCCTGGAGCACGTCATCGCCGCCAAGGCGGTGTGCCTGGGCGAGGCGCTGAAGCCGGAATTTAAGGATTATCAGCGCCAGATCGTGAAAAACGCCAAGGCGCTGGAAAACGCCCTCCGGGAAAAGGGCGTGCGCATGGTATCCGGCGGCACGGACAATCATCTTTTGCTCCTGGACCTGTGCGATACCCCCGTCACGGGCAAGGATCTGGAAACCTGGCTGGGCCAGGCCAATATCACCGTGAACAAAAACATGGTGCCCCGGGATCAGCGCAAGCCAGCCGAGACCAGCGGCATCCGCATCGGCACCCCCGCCGTCACCACCCGGGGCTTCAAGGAGCGGGAAATGGAGCAGATCGCCGGATGGATCGCCCTGATCCTGAGCCAGGGCGAGGCCGCCGTGTCCGCCGTGAAGGCCGGGGTTGCCGAGCTGACGGCCCGGTATCCGCTTTATTGAACCAAGGAATATTCTTCGGGCGGGAGACAAGCCTCTCCCGCCCGAAAATGTTTTTGGGCAAGCAGGAAAAACCCGTTTTAACAAAGAATACAATTTTCGTACAATCCTCGGAGGGGGTGCTTCTTTTTTGACGTCTTTTCTAAAAGCGAAGGGAAACCGGGAGCGTTTGATCGCCTACGCCCAGATCGTGCTGGGCTGCATCATCGGCGGGGCGGCGTACCCTTTGTTCCTGGTGCCAAACAATATCGCGCCCGGGGGCCTCACCGGCATCGCCACCATCTTGAATTATCTATGGGGCTGGCCCGTGGGCGTCACCAGCATGGTATTGAACCTGCCCCTGTTCCTCATCGGCTGGAAGGCCATGGGGCGGGTGTTCGTGTTCCGATCGCTGATAGCCACGCTGCTCTTTTCCGCGTTCATTGATCTTTTTCAGGTGCCGCCGCTGACGGACGATATCCTGCTGGGCACGGTGTATGGCGCGCTGGCGCTGGGCCTGGGCCTGGGGCTCATCATGCGGGGCGGGGCCACCACCGGCGGATCGGATATGGTGGCCCGGATGGTGCACAAGCGCTTCCCCATCGTGACGGTGGGGGCGTTCCTCTTCGCTATCGACTGCGCCGTGATCCTCTGCGCCGCCTTCACCATGAGCGCCCGGGCCGCCCTGTACGCCCTGATCTGTATTTTCGTCACCGCCAAGGCGGTGGACCTGGTGCTGGCGGGTATGGGCAGCGCCAAGGCCTGCTTCATCATCACCAAGAAATCGGACGCGGTATCGGGCCGCATCATGCGGGAACTGGATCGGGGAGCCACCCTGATCCCGGCCCTGGGGGCGTTCAGCGGAGAAAGCCGCATGGTGATCATCAGCGTGGTGACGAGGGCGGAGGTATTGCCCCTCAAGCGCATCGTGCGGGAGGAGGATGAAAAATCCTTTGTTTTCATTACCGACACTCACGAGACCCTGGGCGAAGGCTTCGAGTCCCTGGGCGGAGAATAAGCGCTTGCGCGATGGCGCCGTTGGCTGTATAATGAGATACGCGGCACGGGCCGCCACCTGAGGGAAAGGAAGGGACATCCATGAAGAAGAAGCTGGTTTTTTCCGCGGCGGCAGGGGCGCTGTTTCTGCTGCTGATCCTGGCGCTGCGCACCGTTGACGTATCCGCCATCGGCCCGGCGGGCACCAAGGTAGGCCTGTCCAAGCTGAACGAGGCTTTCCATAGCCTCACCGGCACGCATTTTTTCCTCTATGATCTCACCGAATGGCTGGGCATCGCCGCCATCTTCGTGGCGGTGTGCTTCGCCCTGCTGGGCCTCACCCAGTTGATCCAGCGCCGGAGCCTTCTGCAGGTGGATAAGAGCATCCTGGCCCTGGGCGGCCTGTACGTGGCGCTGGCGGTGCTCTACGTTTTCTTTGAAAAATTCATCGTCAATTACCGCCCCGTCGTCATGCCCGGCGACGCGGCGCCGGAAGCCTCCTTCCCCTCCTCCCATACCATGCTGTTCTGCGGCATCCTGGGCAGCGCCGCCCTGGTGGCAGGCAAGTACGTAAAGGCCTTCGATACCCGCCGCATTTTGCAGGGCGTTTGCTGGGTGCTGGTAGGCGCGGCGGTGATCTGCCGCCTGCTTTCCGGCGTGCATTGGCTGACGGATATCATCGGCGGCGTGCTCATCAGCGCCGCGCTGCTGGGGATTTTCTCTGTGATCTTGGATAAACTGCAAGGGGCTTCCGCGGCCCCTTGACCCATGGCAAGGGAGTTCCGCCCTTGCATCCCGTCCTGGCGAACATACAATAAGAAAAGTATGAAGAGTTTCCGCCCGGTAGTTAAGAAAACGGCAGAAAGATCCTTTGCATCGGAGAACGGAAAAAAAGAATCGGAGGAGAAAGCGCTCTTTCTCCTCCAATTTTTTCGTTTTTTCGGTGTGGCAAAACGGCAGCGGCGCACGCTTTGCTTTTTAAGACCTGTCTGTTCCGCAGAAAGAGGCCCGGGGCCCGATGGACCCTGGGCTGAAGGCTGGAAGCGGAGAGCCCTCAATTATCCCAATACTACGGTAACCTGATGGGTCTTGCCGTCGCCGAACACGGGCAGCACATTGCCCTCGATCGTCTTGCCATCCACCGTGACCGATTGGACGCCCCGGCACACGTGACGGGGATTCTGGATATCGATGGCATACACAGCGCCCCGGAACCGGCGGCTGACCTGATAGCCCTCCCAATCGTGAGGGATGCAGGGATCGATCTTAAGCCCGTCCCAATCGGGCTTCACGCCCAGGATATAATTGCTGATGACGTAAAAGTTCCAGGCGGCGGTGCCGGTAAGCCAGGAATTCTTAGCCTGCCCGAAGTTCGGGGCGTCCTTGCCGGCGATCATCTGGCTATACACGTAGGGCTCCATCTTATGCTTATCGCTGATTTCCTCCCGGTAGGCAGGGGCGATCTTCTTGTACAGGCTGAACGCCCGATCGCCGTGGCCCACCACCGTTTCGGCGGCGATGATCCAGGGATTGTTGTGGCAGAAGATGCCGGCATTCTCCTTATACCCCGGCGGGTAGGAGGAAACCTCGCCCAGCTCCAGATGATACTCCTTATAAGCGGGCTGCAGCAGCACGATGCCGTGCTCCGTTTCCAGCCATTTTTCCACGGAAGCCAGGGCCTTTTCGGCCTTGCCATCCTTCACGCCCACGCCGCCCATGACGCAGTAGCCCTGGGATTCGATGAAGATTTTCCCGTCGTCGCACTCGTGGCTGCCCACCTTATTTCCCAGGGCGTCGTAAGCGCGGACGAACCATTCCCCATCCCAGCCGGCGGTGAGGATGGCCTGCTCCATCTCGTCGATGGCCTGTTGGCAGGCCGCCGCTTTGTCAGCGTTGCCCCGGCGCCGTTCCAAGGCCACCAGCTCCGGCCCGATGGCGACGAACATGCCCGCGATCAGCACCGATTCCGCCACCCGGTCGTCCGGGGCGTTGGGGTTGGAGAAGGTCTGAAAGCTTTCATCCGGGGTATCGGAGAAACAGTTGAGGTTCAAGCAGTCGTTCCAGTCCGCACGCCCGATCAGCGGCAGGCCGTGGGGGCCCTTGTTGTTGACGACGTGATCGAAGGATACCTCCAGATGCTCCATCAGCGTGCCCCAGTCGTCGGGATTGCAATCATAGGGCGTTTTTTCATCCAGGATGCCAAAATCGCCCGTTTCCTTGATATAGGCCGCGGTGCCGGCGATAAGCCACAGGGGATCGTCGTTGAAGCCGCCGCCGATATCGTTATTGCCCTTCTTGGTGAGGGGCTGGAACTGGTGATAGCAGCCGCCGTCCCGAAACTGGGTGGCGGCGATATCCAGGATGCGCTCCCGGGCCCGCTCCGGGATCTGGTGCACGAAGCCCAGCAGATCCTGGGAGGAATCCCGGAAGCCCATGCCCCGGCCGATGCCGCTTTCAAACATGGAGGTGGATCGGCTCATATTGAAGGTCACCATGCACTGATAGGGGTTCCAGATATTCACCATCCGGCCCAGCTTTTCATCCTTGGTGGTGAGGGTATAGGCGGAAAGCAGGTTATCCCAGTGCCGCTTCAGGGCGTCGAAGGCATCGGCGATCTGCTGATCGGAGGTGAGCTTCTTCATTAGCTCGTGAGCAGGGGCCTTGTTGATGATCCCGGGCGCGGAGAATTTTTCCTGAACGGGCAATTCCACATACCCCAGCACAAAGTTATACTTTTTGCTCTCCCCCGGGTTCAAATGCGCCTTGATCTGGTGGGCGGCGATGGGCTGCCAGCCGGAGGCCACGGAATTGCCCATTTTGCCGTTCACCACGCTCTGGGGCGCGTCAAAGCCGTTGTACAGGCCCAGGAAGGTTTCCATATCGGTGTCAAAGCCATCCACCGGCACATTCACCGAATAGAAGGAATAGTGGTTGCGGCGCTCCCGGTATTCGGTCTTGTGATAGATGGTGCTGCCCTCGATCTCCACCTCGCCGGTGTTGAAATTCCGCTGGAAATTCAGCATATCGTCCTGGGCGTTCCAGAGGCAGAACTCCACGAAGGAGGTCAGGATCACGTCCTTAGGCGCGTCGGATTCGTTCGTCAGGGTGATCTGGTGCACCTCGGCGTTGACCCCCAGGGGCACGAAGGAAAGCTGGCTGGCCTTCAGGCCGTTCTTTTTGCCGGTAATCACGGTATAGCCCATGCCGTGGCGGCAGGCATATTCATCCAGCTCGGTCTTGGTGGGCTTCCAGCCGGGGTTCCATACGGCGTCCCCGTCCTTTACGTAGAAATACCGCCCGCCGTCGTCCACCGGCATGTTGTTATAGCGGTACCGGGTGATGCGCCGGAGCCGGGCATCCCGATAGAAGCAGTAGCCCCCGGCGGTATTGCTGATGATGCCAAAGAAGTTTTCGCTGCCCAGGTAATTGATCCAGGGGTAAGGCGTGCGGGGCGTTTCGATGACGTATTCCCGGGCCCGATCGTCAAAATGTCCGAATTTCATGCTGTTCCCTCCTGATTCATTGGTTATGACATGCCGTTCAATTGCCGGATGATCTCCTCCAGCTTCGAGGCGGTCCCCTCGTCCGCGCCAAAGCTGATCAGGGCACGAAGGGGCATATAGCGCATCATGGCCTCTCCCATGGCCTCGCTGACGGCTTCCTTGGCGGCCTCTGTTTCCCCCTCGGCCTGGTCGCCGGAGAATTTCCGGCTGGATTCCTCCATCAACGGTTTCAGCAGCGCCCTGGCCTTGGGGTCCGCCATCAGATCCATGAAGATGCTGTTCATATCGTAGTGCCGAGGCAGCTCCCGGGCGTCGCCCAGGGTGATTTCCGTCCTCAGCGGCAGATGGCGGGAGGAATCGCCCACTTCGATGGCATACTGCCCTTGGGGCACGTACCAATCGTGGATTTCGCTGTTCCACATGGCGAAGGCCCGCTTATCCAGGGTGAAGGATACCTCCCTGCTCTCCCCGGGGTTCAGGGCCACCTTTTCAAAGCCCTTCAATTCCCGCACCGGGCGGATGGGATCGGCGTTCAAAGCGCCTACGTACAGCTGCGCCGCCGCCTTGCCAAAGCGCTTGCCGGTGTTTTTCACCGTCACGGTCACCTTCACCGTGTCGCCATTCTCCAGGAGAGTTTTTCCAAGGTCCAGCCGCAGGTTTTCATAGGCAAAGGTGGTATAGGAAAGCCCATGCCCAAAGGGGAAGAGCACGTCCATATCCTTTTTATCGTAGTAGCGATAGCCTACGAACACCCCTTCCCGGTATTCCGTTACGTTTCCTTCTCCCAGGTAATAGAGGTAAGAGGGGTTATCCTGCAATTTCAGGGGGAAGGTCTCCGCCAGGTGCCCGGAGGGGTTCACATCGCCAAAGAGCACCCGCACCTCCGCCAGGCCCACCGCCTGACCGCCCAGGTAGGTTTCCAGCACGGCGCGGACCTTGCCGATCCAGGGCATTTCCACAGGGGAGCCGTTGTGCAGCACCACCACGGTGTTGGGGTTGGCCTTCGCCACGGCTTCGATGACCCTGTTCTGGCAGTCGGGCATCCGCATATGGGCGCGGTCGTAGCCCTCGGATTCATAGGAATCGGGAAGCCCGGCGAACACCACCGCCGCCTTGGCCCCCTTCGCCGCCGCGACAGCCTTTTCGATCATTTCGTCGGTGGCTTCATCATCCTTCACGCTGTACCCCGGTTCGTAGGTCACGCGCAAACCCGCGTCCTTCGCCGCCTCCAGGGCGGAGGTGATCTTAAAGCTGTTGATATGGCTGCTGCCGCCGCCCTGGAACCGGGGAGATAAGGCAAACTCGCCGATAAAGGCCACGTCCGCGTCCTTGTCAAGGGGCAGCAGATCGCCTTCGTTCTTGAGCAGCACCATGCAGTCCCCCGCGATATCTGCCGCCAGGGCGTGCTGGGCTTCCTTATCCCATGGCGTTTCCGGCTTCCTGTTTTCCACGAAGCGATAAACGATATTCAAAATGCGTTCGCAGGCCCGATCGACCAGCTTTTCATCCAGCTTCCCATCCTTCACGGCCTGCACGATCTTTTTATCGTTGATGCCCATGGAGCCCGGCATTTCCAAGTCCAGCCCGGCCCGGATGCCCGCCACCCGATCGGATACCGCGCCCCAGTCGCTGACTACGTAGCCCTGAAAGCCCCATTCATCCCGCAGCACATCCGTCAGCAGCCATTGGTTTTCGCTGGCATAGGTGCCGTTCAGGCGGTTGTAGGAGCACATCACCGTCCAGGGCTGCTCACGCTTGACGGCTGCTTCGAAGGCGGGGAAATAGATTTCCCGAAGGGTCCGCTCATCCGCCTGGGAGGAGCTGCTCATCCGCCGATGCTCCTGGCTGTTGCAGGCGAAATGCTTGATGCTGGTGCCCACGTTCCGGCTCTGCACGCCGTGGATATGGGCGCAGGCCATTTCCCCAGCCAGGTAGGGGTCCTCGGAAAAGTATTCAAAGTTCCGTCCGCACAGGGGGCTGCGCTTGATATTCACCGCCGGGCCCAGCACCACGGATACCCCCTCGTGCTGGCACTCATCCCCCAGCGCTTCCCCCAGCTTCTGCACCAAAGCCCGGTCAAAAGACGCGGCGGTAGCGCAACCGGCGGGGAAGCACACGGCCTTGATGGAGTCGTTCACGCCCAGGTGATCCACCTTATCGTCCTGCTTGCGCAGCCCGTGAGGCCCGTCAGATACCATGGAGGCGGGAACGCCCAGGCGCTCCACCGCCTTGGTGTGCCAGAAATCCTCCCCGCTGCACAGGCTCGCTTTCTCTTCCAGCGTCATTTGGGCCACGATCTTTTTTACGTCCATGTTCCATGCTCCTTTTCAGCACGATGCGGATGCGTCCGCAATCAGCGTGGGCACATCCGCATCGGCTGTTGTTGTAGGTTTACTCTTTCACGCCGCCCAGGGCAACGCCCGCAATGATGTATTTGCTGAAGGCGAAATACACGATAATCAGCGGCAGGGCCGTCAAGGTCAGGCCCAGGTAAATGGAGCCGTACTCTGTGCGGTAGATATCGCCGCGCAGCTCCTGCACCATCATAGGCAGGGTTTTTAGGCTGGGGTCCGTGAACAGCATCAAGGGCGTCAGGTAATTGTTCCAGGCGCCGATGACCGCCATGATCGCCATGGTCGCCATGGCGGGCACCATGATGGGCAAGATGATGCGATTAAAGGTGCGGAACTCGCCGCAGCCGTCGATGCGCGCCGCTTCCACCAGGGAAAGCTGCAGGTTCGCTTCCAGATACTGCCGGAAGAAGAACACCGTGGACGCTGCCGCGATGGAGGGGATGATCAGCGCCAGACGGTTGTTCACCAAGTGCAATTGATACATGAACATGAAGAAGCCGGTGCCGGTAACCTGACCGGGGACCATGAGGATCGCCAGCACCACCGCATACAGGAACTTATTGCCCTTGAAATTATACACCTTGAAGCCGTAGGCCGTCATGGCGGAGAAATACACGCTGAGGATCGTGGAGCCAAAGGCGATAATGGCACTGTTCTTGAAACCGATGGATACGTCGAAGCCCTTGCTCGCCAACACGTTCCAGTTGTTTTGCAGGAAGCTGCCGGGGATCAGGCTGACGCCGTTCTGGATCTGACCGCTGGTACGAGTGGCGTTCACAATCATGATCCAGAAAGGCACGATAGCCAGCGCGCTCAGGAACGTGCAGAACACGTAGATCATGCTGCGCTTGGAGTTATGCACCCCCTGCACGTGCACGCAGAAGGAGATGATGGCGCCCGCCAGGATCATGACAACCGTCAGCGTATGCAGCGCCGCGCTGCCGTAGGGCAGCTTGACGGGGAAAGCCGACAGGCTCAGGATGCTGTAAACCGCCATAAATATACCGATCAAATGGAGGAAGGAGGAGACGGTGTAAAGCTTGCTGACATCCTTGTTCCCCGCCAGCACCACCAGCACCGCCGCCAGCACGAAGCAGCCGAAGGCCGCCCAGGAGCAGACATAGAAAGCGTCGGGATGCCAGACGTAGCCCTTGGACTGGTTCACGACAACCATGTCCAATTCCAACTCCTCAGGCAGCTTGCCGGGCAGCAAAGAATAGCTCAGGCCGCCGGCTTCGTCCCCGGAGGCTGCCGCTTGCTCTGCCAGCAGCGCGTCCAGCTTATCCTGTTCCTTCTGCACTTTGTCGCGCTGCTTCTGGATGTCGGCTTCGCTCTTTTTGCCGCCGTCGATCCAGCGCTGCAGCTGGGTCGCTGCGCTGTCAACTTTGCCCTGCTGCTTCTCAATGTCCGCAGCCATGGAATTGGCGGAATTATCGTTGAAGGTGGCAATGGGCAGGAACATGCCCAGGATGGCAATGGCAATGAATACCAGGAAGATGATCTTTCTCGTCGTTTTCATCTTACTTGCCTCCCTTCAGCGCTTTGCCGGGCTTGGGGTCGTGATCATTCAGCACATAACGGATGATCAGGGAGCCGACGATGATGATGCCAAACAGCACCACGGACGCCGCAGACGCCATATTGAAGTTGCGGCTGCCGGTGAAGCCCTGGGTGTAAATAAAGCGGGCCACGGTGTTGGTGGTTTCGTTGGGGTTGCCCTGGGTCATCATGTGAGGGATATCGAACATGGTCAGGCCGCCCACCAGAGAGGTGGTCAGGTTATAGACCAGGATGGGCTTGATGAGGGGCAATGTGATTTTCCAGAAGGTCTGGCGGGAGGAGCAGCCATCCACCAGCGCAGCTTCAAACAGGCTGGGGTTGATGCCGCTGATACCGGCGATCATGATGATCATGGTATTGCCGCACCACATCCACCACTGGATGAAGGAGATCAGGCCCCGGCTCCATTCCACCGAGCGGAAATATTCGATGGGGGCATTGGCGATGCCGACGGTCTGGATGAAGGTGTTTACCGGGCCCACGGGATAGGCGAAGAAGCTCATGAACAGCATACCGATGGTAGCGGCGGTGATGATGTTGGGCATGAAGATCGTCACCTTGAAGAAGCCCTGGGCCTTCAGCCGCAGGCGGCTGTCGGTGAACCAGGAGGCCAGGATCAGGGCCAGGCCCAGCTGCGGCACGAAGTTGAAGAACCAGATGATCATGGTGTTCCCCAGCGCGCCCCAGAATTTCCCATATACCAAGCTGTTAGGATCAAACAGCTGCTTGAAGTTGTCAAAACCAATGATGCTGTTGTTCAGCACCTTTTCCCAGCCTACCGCATCTGTCAGCGACGTGCGGAAGGTAAAGAAGATGGGATAGAGCTGGAAGATCAGGAACGTGATGAAGAACGGAGCAACGAAAATGTATCCGTACTTGCTGTAGCTGACGGATTTATGCTTCGTTTTCACCGCAGGTTGGGTTTGCATGTGTCCACCCCTTTTCGATGATTTTGAATCCCCAAGCCCAAAAGGCTTCCGCCGGAGGGGGGAATACACCCTTTTGCTTCCCCTCAGGGGGAAGCCTTTTGGCTACCGACAGGAAAACGGGGCTGCCCCCGCCGTCAGGCAAGAGACAGCCCCGCGAGGCTACTTTTCAGTAACCAAGGTACCGGGTATTACTGCCGATTATTCCACGGTGATGGTGGTGATGGCGGCGGCAACAGCGGTCTTGAAGTTAGCCAGCGCTTCGTCCAGCTCAACTTCGCCCTTGGTGTAGGGAGTGGTGACATAGTCGTTCCACAGGCCGTTGATGGTGTCGTCATATTCGCTCATCAGAGAGCCGTTGGCCAGAGCCGCGGCGGAAGCGAAGATGGCGTAATGATCCTGACCGCCCAGGAAGGGGTTGGGAGTGCCGCCGTTATTCAGGATGGTTTCCACGGCCTTAGCGCTGCCAACGAAGTCACCGGAATCCTGCGCATACTGCACAAGCCAGTCTTCATTCAGGGAGAAGTTGTAGATCAGGTCATGGATAGCAGCCTTGGTGGCATCGTCCCAGGTAGCGATCTTGGCGGCGTTAATGGCCATCCAAGTGCCGCCCCAGCTGTAAGCCACGGGGCCATCCACCAGACGCCAGTCGCCATAGGTGCCGCCCGTTTTATCGGACAGAGCCTTGATGTCTTCTTCAGTCAGGCCAGCGGCGTCAGCGCCTTCAGCGCAATGGGGCTTCAGGGTGTAATGCAGGCCCCAGGTGGGCAGGAAGTAGCACAGCACTTCGTCAGCACCGCGCATACCGGCGAACCAGATTTCGCTCCAGGCGCCGCCCTTTTCGGTCAGGTCGTCCTGCTCGAGCTCTTTGCACAGTTCTTCAAAGTCCAGCAGTTCGTCGTCAATGACCAGCTTGCCATCCACGACCCAGCCTTGGCTGCGCTGATACTGATAAGCGTTCCAGATGTCGCCGGAGCCAACCACCATGAAGCACTTGCCGTTAGAAGCATCCTTCAGCTCATGAGCAGTCTCCAGGAAGGCGTCCCAGTCAGCAACCTTCGCCTGGAATTCTTCAGGAGAGGTGATGCCCAGGTACTTTTCAGCCAGGGAAGCGCGATACATGAGGACGCCGGGGGTGGACTGCCAGCTCAGGCCCTTCTGGACGCCGGCAGCATTCTGACCGATCTGAGCCATCACGGGGAAGGCTTCAGACAGTTCTTCATCGGTGAAGCCGACTTCCTTCAGGTCGCCGGTGAAGTCGCTCTCAACATAGTGCTTCACGAAAGCAGCTTCCAGGGTGAAAATGTCGGGAGCATCCGCGCTGGTGGCATCGGCACCGAAGGTGGTGTCAACCTTCGTGGTGTAGGCGTTGCCGTCGGTGGGATAGATCTGGAAGTCGATCTCCAGTTCGGGATGATCGGGCAGATAATACTTCTCGATCATGCCCTGCAGTTCGTTGGTGAAAGACCAAACATTCAGCTTGATCTTCTCGCCTTCGGCGCTGGCGAAGCTGACGCAGCCGAGCAGCATCATGGCAGCCAGAACCATAGCAAGGACCTTCTTCATTATGGGGTTCCTCCTTCTTTTTTTGCGGCTTTGCCGCATTTTTTCTCAAACGGCGATTCCTCGCCGTGAAGAGACGGTATAAGACGCTCGAAAAAGCGAAACGGAAGCGGGGCCACCGCCCCGACGGATTTTTTACCATCCGCGTCCGTTACGCACAGCGATTCTGGGTGTATTGTAGCATAACCTCATAAAAAAGTAAACCTTTTTTTTGATATTTTTTTCATTCTCTCCATTTTGCCTTTTTTCCCCCGATATCGTTTATTTCCATAAGGATCGCCGCTTTCTCCATGCGGAATTTCTGCTTCACAGCGGCGTCAATCTCTGCTATAATACAAAATAGATACAATCAAAAGACAAGGAGGTCCCCTCTCCATGATTTGCCTTACGATTGAAAACGACCGGGGTGATTTCCGCCTGGAGGGGGCGGATGCCGCCGCGGAGATGGTTTTCCCTCTGGTGAACGCCGCCGGGATGATCAGTAGCATCACCCCCCGGCTGTCCGGCGACGCCAAGACGGGCCAGAACGCCTTTCTTTTGGCTCCCGCCAGCGTGGAAACGCTGCACGAAAGCCGGGCCAGCCGCAATTTTTTCCTGAAATTCTCGGATGGGCTGCTGTGGAGCGCCGCCGGGGTCTCCGCCCCCCAGCAAGCGGCGCTGTTTGAGGATAGGGAGCAGGCCCTGGTCCGGGGCGGCCTCCTTTGGCACGAGGTCAGCCGCCGCTGCGCCTGCCGTCCCCTGACGGCGAAGATCCTCTCCTTCGTGCCGGCTGCGGAGGACACGGTGGAATTGATGCGGGTAACGCTGAAAAATACCGGCGGCGAAGTCCTTGCCTTCACCCCCACCGCCGCTGTCCCCCTGTACGGGCGCAGCGCCGATAACATCCGGGATCACCGCCACGTAACCAGCCTGCTCAACCGCCTGACGGTGGAGGAAGCGGGGGTGTGCCTGCGGCCTGCCATGACCTTTGACGAACGGGGCCATAAGCCCGGGGAAAACAGCTATACCGTCCTGGGGCGCACCAGCCGAGGGGACGTTCCCGTCCGCTTCCTGGGCCCCGTGCAGGATTACGCAGGCGCGGGCAGCTACGATTGGCCCCAGTCGCTGGTCTGCGGCGGCGCTGCCTGGCTCCGCCCCGGGGATCAGGCGGCGGGGTATGAAATGGTCGGCGCGCTGCAATTTGATGAAATCACGCTGAAGCCCGGCGAAGAGATTTCCTATTATATTGCCTTGGGGATCAACGCCCGGGGAGAAAGCTATCTCTCCCCCGCCACCTTTGACGCGGCGCTGGAGCAAACAAAAGCCCACTGGCAGAAGGTGGGCGCGGCGGCCTTCGTCACCGGCGATCGGGAAACGGACGGCTGGCTGCGCTGGGTGGCGGTGCAGCCCGAGCTGCGCCGCATCTGTGGGTGCAGCTTCCTTCCTCATCACGATTACGGGCGGGGAGGCCGCGGCTGGCGGGATCTGTGGCAGGATTCCCTGGCGCTGCTCCTGCGCTCCCCCGCCGCGGTGCGGCAGAATCTGGCCCGGTATTTTGCCGGGGTCCGGGCGGACGGCACCAACGCCACCATCATCGGAAGCGCACCCGGGGAATTCATCGCCGACCGCAACAACATCGTCCGGGTATGGATGGATCACGGCTATTGGCCTTTGGTGACGGTGAATGAATACATCCGGCAGACGGGGGATCTTTCCCTGCTGCTGGAAAACCAGCCCTGGTTCTGGGATAAACGGAAGCTGCGGGGAAAAGAGGTCGCCGACGCCCTGCCGCCCTCTGCCCAGCTTATGATCGACGGCAAGCGGATCGAAAGCACGGTGCTGGAGCATTTGCTGGCCCAGAACGTGACGGCCTTTTTCGATATCGGTGACCACGGCTGCATCCGATTGCTGGGCGCGGACTGGAACGACGCGCTGGATATGGCGTCGGACAAGGGCGAAAGCGTGGCCTTCACCGCCGCCTACGCAGGCAGCCTGCTCACCCTGGCGAAGCTGTGCGATCATCTGGCGGAAAAGGGCCATGAAGCATTGGAGATCGGCGCGCCGCTGTATGCGCTCCTGTTCTCAGCCCCGGAAATATACGGCGATCCCACGGCCTGCCAGGATGCCCTGACCCGCTTCGGACAGGCCTGCGAACGGGAAGCGACTCGCCTTCCCCTGCCCCTTTCCGACGCCGCCCGGATCCTAAGAAAAATGAGCGATTGGCTCATCGCCCTCCTGCGCCGTCAGGAATTCATCGGCGACGGGGAGCATGCCTGGATGAACAGCTATTACGACAATAACGGCAGCCGGGTGGAGGGGCCTCAGGGCAATGGGGTGCGCATGATGCTGACGGGCCAGGTGTTCGCCCTGATGAGCGGCGCGGCGGATGACATGCAAGCGGAGGCCATCATCCGGGCGGCGGACCGTTACCTTTTCGATGAAAGCCGGGGCGGCTACTGCCTCAACACCGATTTCGGCGCGGATATCCCGCCCCTGGGTCGGCAGTTCGGCTTTGCCTGGGGGCATAAAGAAAACGGCGCGGTATTCTGCCATATGGCGGTGATGTACGCCTACGCCCTTTATACCCGGGGTCAGTCCGGCCCGGCCTGGAAGGCCCTCTCCGCCCTGATCCGGCAAAGCGAAAACACCCCTGTCAGCCGCCTGTATCCCGGCATCCCGGAATACTTCGATCCCCGAGGCCGGGGCATGTACCCTTATCTCACGGGGGCGGGCAGCTGGCTGATGCTGACGCTGATCACGCAGCTGTTCGGCGTTCAGGGGGATATGGGCGATCTGCGTCTTCAGCCCCAGCTTCTGCCGGAGCATTTTGCCAGGGACGGCGCCGCCCGCATCCGCTGCTTTTTTGCCGAACGGGAATGGGAGATCGTGTATCACCGCCCCGTCGAAAAAGAATGGACCCATCTTTCCGTCGCCTCCGTAACGCTGGATCAGGTCCCGTATCCCGGGTGCCTGATTCCCCGGGACGCATTGATGCAGGCCGACAGCACCGTCATCCACGCCTATTTGAAGGGAGAGTGAGCCATGAACACCGACGTATTCACCTTGGAGCGCTATGGGGAAAAGCCCCCCTTTTCCAGCTTCCTGCCCGGCATCGCCGGGGAGAAGGGCATCCCCGTCTGGTGCTATTACAACAACCGGGGCCAGGCGGTCTGCTCCTTCGGCGTGCAGGATAAGGACCACGCCATCATGGAGTTTTCCCCCGCCCATGTTGCCTATCAGAACGTGCAGCGGACGGGTTTTCGCACCTTCCTTAAGAAAAACGGACAGGTGACCGAGGCCTTTTCAGGCGGCGCCGCCGCCATGGATATCCGCCCTAACCGGCTCACCGTCCGCTGGGAAAGCGAAGATTTCCGGGTGGAGGCCGTGTATTTTACCCTGCCCGAATGCCGGGTGGGCGCCCTGTGCCGAAGGGTCACAATCACCAATCTCGGTTCGGACGAGGAGATCGACCTCCTGGACGGCATGCCTGCCCTGGTCCCCTACGGGGTGGGCCAGGATGCCCTCAAAAACATGACCCAGCTGGCAAAGGCCTGGATGCAGGCGGAGGATCACGAAACCGGCCTGCCCTATTACCGGGTGCGGGCCAGCATGGAGGATTCCGCCGTGGTGACCGCCATCGAAGGGGGCAATTTCGCCCTGGGGCTGACGGCGGAAGGAAAGCGATTGCCCGTGGTGGTGGACCCGGAAGCGGTGTTCGCCCAGGATACCGCCCTGGAAAAGCCCCGGGGCTTTGCCGGAGCAGATTTTGATAGCCGGGCCGCCCGCCAGGCCACCCAGATCATTTTCCCCTGCGCCTTTTTCCGCTGGCAGGGGTATTTGAAGAAAGGCGAAAGCGTGACGCTGAACGAACTGTACGGGCAGGCGGAAACCAAGGATCTGGCCCGGGCCTTCGCGGCAAAAAGCCTCACCAGCCAATGGTTTGATGAGAAGCAATCCCGGGCGGACGCCCTCACCGCGGCATTGACCCGGGTCATCGACGGCAAAACCGCCGATCCCGTGTTTGACGCCTACGCCCGGCAAAGCTACCTGGATAACCTGCTCCGGGGAGGCGAGCCCATCCGCTTTTCCCAGGGTGAAAAGCAGAATATCTTCTATTTATACTCCCGCAAGCACGGAGACCCGGAAAGGGAATACAATTACTTCGTCATGTCCCCGGAATACGATTCCCAGGGCAACGGCAATTTCCGGGACGTGTGCCAGAACCGCCGGTGCGATCTCCTGTTCCATCCCTGGGTGGGGGACGCCAGCATCCGCACCTTCTTTTCCCTGATCCAATCCGACGGCTACAACCCCCTGGTGATCGATCGGATGACCTTCCGCTGCGCCGACGTGCCCGCCGCCCTTGCCCACGTGGCAAAGGAGGACAGGGAAGCGGCTGAAAAGCTGCTCTCCGCCGAGTTTACCCCGGGCCGGCTTTCCATGGCGGCGGAAACCTGGCGTTTTACGGATACCGACGCAGACGCCTTCGTAAACGGTATCCTGGCAAACGCCCAGGGAGAGCCCAACGCCACCTTCTCCGAAGGCTACTGGACCGATCATTGGACCTACAGCCTGGATCTGATCGAAAGTTACCTCGCCGTATGGCCCGAAAGGAAGCAAGCCCTGCTCTTCGGCCCGGCGGATTACCCCTGGTATGAGACAAGGGCCTTCGTGCTGCCCAGGGAGAAGCGGGTGGAGCAAACGCCCCAGGGCCTGCGCCAGACCCGCTTCCTGGATACGCGGCGCAAGCTGCTCTCCCAAAACAAATGGATGCGGGAGGAGTACGGCAAGGGCGGCACAGCGAAAAACAGCCTGATGGAAAAAATGATCTTCCTCTGCGCCGTCAAGTTCGCCGCCCTGGATGAAGCGGGCGTGGGGATCGAAATGGAGGGCGGCAAGCCGGGCTGGTATGACGCGCTGAACGGGCTCCCGGCGCTGTTTGGCTCCTCTGTGGCGGAAAGCTGCGAGCTGAAACGCCTGCTTGCCTTCACCGCCGACGCCCTGGAGCAGGCCCCCCAGCAGGTGATCCGCCTCTATGACGAAATGGCGCATCTGTTTACCGTGGCCGCCGGCTTGCCGGAGGAACCCGGTCAGCGCTGGCAGCAGGCCAACGCCCTTCGGGAAGCCTACCGGGAAGCCACCGCCGACGGCGTTTCGGGAGGCAAAACCGCCTTTACCGCCCCGGAGGCCGCCCGGATGCTCCGGCATATGGAAAGGCAGGTGCAAGCGGGCCTTGACCGGGCCGTGGAAATGGGCGGCGGCATTTGCCCCACCTATCTCATGTTCCCGGACGGGAAGGGAGAGGTCCTGCCCCTCTTCCTGGAAGGCCCCGTCCGCTGGCTGAAATTGGATGGGAGCCGGGAAGAAAAGCAGCGCATGGCGGATCAGGTGCGGCGCAGCGGCCTGTACGACGAGGCCCTTCGCATGTACAAGGTGAATGAAAGCCTGGAAAAGCTGACCTACGCCGCGGGCCGCACCCGAGCCTTTACCCCCGGCTGGCTGGAAAACGAATCCATCTGGCTGCACATGGAATACAAGTATCTGCTGGAGCTGCTGCGCTCCGGCCTGTACGAGGATTATGAAACCGCCTTCTGCCAGGCCGCCATTCCCTTCCTGGACCCGGAAACCTACGGGCGGTCCCCCTACGAAAACGTCTCCTTCATCGCCAGCAGCGTGAACCCCAACCCCGCCTACCGGGGCCGGGGCTTCGTGGCCCGGCTTTCCGGCTCCACGGTGGAGTTTCTTTCCCTGTGGCAGGGGATGATGTTCGGCTTCGCGCCCTTCGCGGAGGAGGGAGAGGGGCTGACGCTGACGCTGCGGCCCATGCTGCCCTCCCGCCTGATCCCGAAGGACGGCGCGGTGGAGGCCATGCTGCTGGGCGCGTGCCGCGTCAAATATCACATCCCGGGCTCCGGCAGCCTGATCCCGGGAACCTATGCCGTGGAAAAATACGTGATCGACGGCGTTTCCTATCCCGGCCCTTCCCTGCCGGACGCCCCCGCCCGATCCATCCGCAGCGGCGAAATCCCGGATATGGACGTGTATATCCGCCGCCTGTGAGGCAAAAAAACACCGTGCCGCAAAAAAACGACACGGTGTTTTTTTATTCTGTGAATCCCATCACATCCACGATCTTTTGGGTGGAATAGGATATTTCCAGCCGCACCGGCTTTTTCTTATCCTGCTTCCTCCGCAGGAGGGCGGAAGAGGGGCCGCCGTCCAGATCGTAAATCCACGCTGTGTCAAATTCCCCCAGCAGGAATTGATTGGCCTCCACCAAGGTCAGCCCGTGGATGGAGGTGGCGGTGAGGATCAAATAGGTGTTTTCTTCTCTCAGCCCGGCAAGAATGGTGCGCACCGCCCGGACGTTGGCAAAAGCCCAATCGTGATCCAGGATATCCTGCCCCTCCAGCGCCATGGGGCAGCCCTCGTAAAAGCTCCAGGTCTGGAGGGGATCACGCGCCAGCACCGCGGCGTTCTCCTCCCCCGCGTACAGGTGCAGGCCGTCCTTTTCCAGCGTCAGCCCATAATAGGGCACGCCCTCCAGGTCCCGCAGCACCTCCCCGTCCGTCACTGTCAGGGAGCCCAGGGGCGTGTAGTAATAATCCGCGCTTGCCCCGGGATAATCCGCCGGGATATCCGGGTATCGGGGGCTCACATAGCCGCTGCCGTTGATTACCAGCGCCGCCCCCTCGATCTTTGCCGCCAGCTCCTCCGCCGTGGCGAGGCCCTTGCGCCAGGGAGAAGCAGCTTTCCTGATCTGCCGGGCGGGCTCCGCCACCCACACGGTGGTTACATAGCATTTTGTGCCGTTCACCTTGCAGCTTTCCAGGGTGTATTTCAGCGTTTCCGCATCATATATGTATTCCGTTTTCCTGTCCGTCAGGGTATAGCTTTCCTCCGCAAGCCCGCCCAGGGGCAGCAGCGCTATCAGCAGCATCAGGGCGATCCGCCGTTTCACCGTCATCGCCTCCCTCCTGTTCGTTATACCACAAAAGAGCGGCTCCCTCAAGCCCCGCCGACAGTTCAGAAAGATTTTTACAATGAAAGGTCCAGCTTTTCAAACCGCTTCACCGACAGGCGATAGGCGCTTAAGGTGGCGGCGAGGAAGAAAACAAACGCGCAGCCCACGAAAACGAGCCGGGCAGGCAGGCACTCCGGGCGGGCGTTATCCAGCTGATATCGCACAAAGGGCACCGCGTAGGCGGCGACCACCCCCAGGGCGATATACAGGAATACCGCGACGGAGGCTTTCAGAAACGGGCCGCCCACTTTATTGATATCCCGATACCAGGAAGGGAAAAAGATGAGGTTGAACAGCCCGAATACGATCAGCCCCTGGCCTGCCACGGCGATATTGGCGTCCATTCCCGCCTGATTGGGGATACCGCCGTACAGCGCCCGATTCACCAGCACCAGCAAGCCGCACAGCAGCATCTGAGCCCCCTCCATGCAGCAGCACAGCAGCATCCGGGCCGATACGGCCTGCCGTCTGCTGACGGGCAGCGACAGGGTGTAGCCCGCGTCGTGGTTTTCCCGGGAATCCAGGCAGATGAAATAAAGGCCCAGCGTCGTGTAGAAATAGCTCACCGCGTAGGGGTAATTGGGGATCAGCACCAGGGCGCTGAGGAGCAGCATGATCAGCGCCGTGGGGTGCAGGCACAGCCGAAATTCCTTTTTCAAAAGCTTCATCACAGCGCATCCTCCTCCCGATCCAGGTGAACCATGATCTCATCCAGGGTGGGCGTCCGGGCGGATAAACCGAGGGCCTCCGCGTCAGCGCGATCAAACAGGGCCGTGCGCCCCTTTCTGACCCGGCAAACCCCCAGGGCTTTTTCCGCGGCGTCCCCGGGCATATCCCCTTCCCATTCCGCCAGACGGTAATCGTCGGCAAAGGCGTCCAGGGGCCGATCCGCCGAAAGCCGGCCTTTTCGGATGAACAGGATACGGTCGGCGCACTTTTCCAGGTCAGCGGTGATATGGGTGGAAAACAGGATGGTTTTCCCTTCGTCCCGCAGGGCGAGCAGAATCTCGATCAGCTCCTCCCGGGATACCGGGTCCAGCCCGCTGGTGGGCTCGTCCAGGATCAGAAGCTCCGCCCGGTGGGATAAGGCCAGCGCCAGGGCGTACTTGATCTTCATGCCGTTGGAAAGGGCCGCCGGGGTCTTATCCTCCTCCAGGCCGAAGCGAGCCATGTATTTTTCGTATGCCCTTTCATCCCAGTCCGGGTAAAAGGGCCGGGTGACCGAAGTGATGGTTCTCAGCTTTTTTCTGGTGTAATAGGTCATGCCCGCGGAAACGAAGCCGATCTTTTCCTTGATCGCTGTCGCCGCTTCCTCCATGCGCAGGCCGAAAAAGGTCACCTCCCCGCCGTCCGGGCGGACGAAGGATAAAATGGCGTTCAGGGTGGTGGTTTTTCCCGCCCCGTTCCTGCCGATGAGCCCCGTCACCGTGCCGGGGGCCAGATCGAAGGATACCCCTTCCAGCCGGAAGGAGGGATATATTTTCTTTAGATCCCGAACGCTCAGGGGCGCGTTATTTGTTTTCACGGTTCATTACCTCCGCCACTTCCAGAAAAAAATTGGCATGCACCAGGGCCAGGCCCCGTTCCTCGTCCCCCAGCATCATCATCTGATCCCCGGGATTGATGCGGAATACCCGCCGGGCCCGCACGGGAATCACGATCTGGCCCTTGTCTCCCACCGTCACCAGGCCGAAAATGTATTTTCCCTTGAGGATGTCCGCTCCGGGAGATTGCCCCGGCGCCGCGCTCGTCAGATCGTCCAGCGTCACATCCAGGGCCGACGCCAGCTTCCCCGCCATCAAAAGATCAGGCACGGAATCGCCGTTTTCCCATTTCACCACCGTCTGCCGGGCCACCCCCACCTGCTCCGCCAGGGCCTCCTGGGTCAGCTTCCGTTTTTTCCGCAGGGTGGAAATATTCTCACCGATCATACTTTTCTCACCTCCCGCCCATTATAAGCCCGCAGAAAACGCCCGTCAATCAACGAAAGGCGACAGGAGCTCATCTTCCTGTCGCCTTTCCGTGACTTTTATCATGTTCCCACGCAAAAAGCCGCCCGGTTTTCAGGCGGCTCATTGCGGTGCTTCAAAGGGTTAATCAGGCCTCTTCGGTGACGACAGCTTCGCCGCCCACGGAGGGCAGAGCGCGCTGCACATAGCCGCTGCGCAGGCAGCGGGTGCACACGTTCAGCCGCATGGACCGACCGTTGACGATCACGCGCACCTTCTGGACGTTGGGCGCCCAGGTACGGCTGCTCTTGCGGTTGGAATGGCTGACGTTGTGGCCCGTCATCAGGCCCTTTTCGCACACTTCACAAAACTTGCCCATTGTCATTACCTCCCCGGGGAATTGCGCTTGCGGACACGCGGCGAACCGCGATACATCCAATTGACAGCTTGAACAGTATAGCATACCCCAAGGGAAAATGCAAGCATTATTTTGGGGAAATTTGCGCCGG
>CAJOPV010000207.1 GCA_905236495.1 uncultured Christensenellaceae bacterium | reverse complement strand
ATCAAACCGAAAGGAACGCCCACAGAGAGCGGGGGCAGCTGGAAACCCGCGGAAGGTTCGTCGGCAAATGGATCGCTGAGGGAAAGGTGAACGGGGCCGAAACACGGGGTCGGCAGGAAAGCCGGGGCCTGATCGGTCTTCAGTAGCCGGACCGTGTGCTCGCGTTAAGAGCAGAGGATGTGTTGGCATCCTCGTGAGAGTGGATCCGCAAGGGTCCAACGAAGGTGGTACCATGGGTTTGTGAAAGCAGGCTCGTCCTTTGACGGACGGGCTTTTTTCTTTCCCGCCTTCCCTCTTTCTTCACGCCGGAGCGGCACCCGGCATGCCAACAAGCGTATCCCACTCCACACGGATACGATTGGCGGAGAAAGCCTGTGCGCATGCGGAGCTCGTTTTTGTTCTGGTTAAGCCAAGCGCAGCCAGGGCAAAAAGGAGCCAGCAGACGGATTGGGCTTCGGCGGAAATCGTATCAAAAAAAAGAAAGAAGGTATCCCCATGGCTGAAAAGAGAACGGTTGCGACCCAGGAAAAGAAAGGCTTTTCCATTCAGGACCTGATTCTGGTAGCGGTGCTGCTGGCGGCGGGGGCCGTGCTCAAGCTTTTCGTCGGCAGCGTAGTCAACTTCTTCGGCATGAAGCCCAATTTCATCATCGCCTCCTATTGCCTGGCGATCCTGCTGGTTAGGCCCAGCCTGGCGGGCTGCGCCGTCATCGGCATCCTGGCGGGGGCCATTTGCCAGTTCCTGCCCGGCACTCCCTGGCTGAATTTCATTTCCGAATTGCTCGGCGCCGTCGCCATGTTCTTTATGATCCGGGTGCCCTTCAAGTTCGGAAAAGCGGATCTGAATCCCCTGCTTGCCACCTTCGTTTCCACGGTGATCTCCGGCGGCAGCTTCGTCATCTGCCTGTTCGTATTCATGCATATGGAAACCAGCGGCCTGGTGGCCTATATTCCCATCGTGCTGGGCACCGCCGCCATCGGAAGCGTGCTGGTGCAATTGCTGTACGTACCGCTGAAAAAAGTGCTGAAAAAGTAAACGCGGGAGGAATCCCCACATGATCGAGATCCAGGAACTGACCTTTACCTACAAGGGCGAAAAAAGCCCCGCCCTGCAAAACATCACCCTCTCCGTGCCTGATGGCGCCTTCCTGGGCGTCATCGGCCCGGCGGGGACCGGGAAAACCACCCTGGGCCGGGCCGTCAGCGGCATCATCCCCCACCACTTCCCCGGGGATTACTACGGGCGGGTGACGGTGAACGGGCTGGACACGGTGGATACGCCGCTCACCGATCTGTCCCGGCTGGTGGGCACGGTGTTTCAGGATGTGGAAAGCCAGATCGTATCCTCCGTGGTGGAAGACGAACTGCTCTACGGCCTGGAAAATTTCGGCGTGCCCCATGAGGAGATCCCGTCCCGCATGGCTTTCGCCCTGCAAAAGGTGGGCATCGAAGCGCTTCGGGACCGCAGCATTTCCTCCCTTTCCGGGGGCCAGCGGCAGAAGGTCGCCATCGCCTCCATCATCGCTTTGCGGCCCCGGGTGCTGGTGCTGGACGAGCCCACAGGCGAGCTGGACCCCCAAAGCAGCCGCCAAATCTTTTCTTTGCTTAAAACGCTGAACGAGGAATACGGCGTCACCGTGCTGGTGATCGAGCAGAAGATCATGCTGCTGTGCGAATTCGCAAAGCAGCTGGCTGTCATGGATCAGGGAAGGATCGTTCGGCAGGGCGAAACCCGCCAGGTGCTTGCCGATACCGACGCCCTGGAGGCCCTGGGGGTCAACTGCCCCCGGGTCGCCAAGCTCTCCCGGCTGCTGGATCAGCCGGTGTGCGTGAACCTGGAGGAAGCCGAGGGGCTGGTAAGGAGGCTGATTTCGTGATACAATTGGAAGGCGTCAGTTTTTCCTACGCAGCCCAGGGCCCCACGGTGCAAAACATCAGCTTCCACATCGGCAAAGGCGAATTCGCCGCCATCCTGGGGGCCAACGGCGCGGGAAAGACCACCACGGTGAAGCTCATCGACGGCCTGATCCTGCCCACGGCAGGCCGGGTGCTGCTGAACGGCAAAGACACCCGGGAGACCCGGGTCAGCCAGCGTGCGCGGCAGGTGGGCTTCCTGTTTCAGAACCCGGATCGGCAAATCTGCAAAAATACGGTGCGGGAGGAGATCCTCTTCGGCCTGAAAACCGTTCGGGGGGAAGAGGGCGATGAGGCCCTGAACGCCCGGGCGGACGCCATCCTTGCCGATTTCGGCTTTTCCGGCGATGAGGAGCCTTACGCCCTCAGCCGGGGTCAGCGTCAGCGGGTGGCCCTGGCCTCCATCCTGGCGGTGGAGCCGGAGGTGCTGATCCTGGATGAGCCCACCACCGGCCTGGATTACCGGGAGTGCTGCCATATCATGGATCGCATCCGCCGCATGAACGAGGAGCAGGGCGTTACGGTGGTGATGGTGTGCCACGATATGGAAGTGGTGCTGGATTACGCCCGGCGCGCCCTGGTGATGGCAGGGGGCGAACTGAAGGCCGACGGCCCCGTACGGGAAATCTTCCGGGATCGGGCCGTCATGGAGGCCGGGGCCATCCTGCCGCCTCAGATGATCGATCTGTCCCTGCGGCTGGGGGCGGGCTTTGAGCAGGCGGATACCCCCGAGGCCATGGCCCGGGCCGTACGGGATCGAAGGGAGAGCAGGCAATGAGAGAGCTGTTTCAATACGTGCCCGGCGATTCCCTGATCCATCGGCTGAACCCCATCACCAAGCTGCTGCTCACCGTGGCGATCTGCGCCGCCGCCTTCGTGACGGATTCCCTCATTTTCCTCGTCCTGCTGCTGCTTATTGATCTTTTGATCGGCTTTGTTGCCGGGGTGCCGAAGAAAACCCTGAGCATCCTCAAGGGGCTGCTCAAAATCGCGGCCTTCCTTTTCCTTCTCCAGGCGCTTTTGACCCGCCGGGGCCAGCCCGTTTTCTGGATCGTCACGGATCAGGGGCTCCTGACGGCGGGGAAGGTGGTGCTGCGGCTGATGGTGGTGTGCATGCCGCTGACGCTGGTGCTGGCGGTGACCCGGATCTCCGATCTTGCCAACGCCCTGGTGCAGGTGCTGCACGTGCCCTATAAGTACGCCTTCACCCTCACCACCACCATCCGCTTCATTCCCCAGTTCCTGGAGGAAATGGGCGATATCATGGAGGCCCAGACCGCCCGGGGCGTGGAGTTTGACAAGGCCAGAGGCGTGAAAAAGCTGGGCATGATATTGCCCCTGTGCGCCCCGCTGCTCATTTCCTCCGTCCGCCGGGCCGATTCCACCGCCGTGGCGGCGGAGGCGCGGGGCTTCCACCTGCGCACCGCCCAGTCCGGCTACAAGCGGTATCCCTTCCGTATGATCGACGGTATCGCGGCGCTGCTGTGCGTCCTTCTGATCGTTTTCGCGGCGATTATATAACAGTTCCAAGGAGGGAAAGAAATTGCATCGAGAATTTCTCATGGGCAACGAGGCCATCGCCCTGGGGGCCCTTGCCGCCGGGGTGAACCTGGTGTGCGGCTATCCCGGCACCCCCAGCACCGAGGTGCTGGAAACGGTGGCAAAGCGCCGGAGCGAGGGGGTGTATGTGGAATGGTCCGTCAACGAAAAGACCGCCATGGAAATGGCGGGCGGCGCGGCTTACGCAGGGGCCCGGGCGCTGGTTACCATGAAGCAGATGGGCCTCAACGTGGCGGCGGACCCGCTGATGTGCCTGTCCTATATCGGGGTGAAGGGCGGTTTGGTGGTGCTGGTGGCGGATGATCCCGGCCCCATCTCCTCCCAGACCGAGCAGGACAGCCGCACCTTTGCCGCCTTCTCCAAGGCCCCCTTGTTCGATCCCTCCTCGGCCCAGGAAGCCTATGATATGATCCAGGCCGCCTTTGATTTTTCCGAAGCGCATCAGACCCCCGTTTTCCTCCGGCCCACCACCCGGGTATCCCACGGCTATGCCGATATCCGGGTGAAGGACCCGGAAGAATATACTGTCAACACCCCCGAAGGGTTCGTGAAGGATTCCTCCCGCTGGGTCATTTTTCCAAGGCTCAGCTATCAGAACCATATCAAGATCGAAAAGCGCAACGCTCTCCTTCAGGATACCCTGTCCGATTGCCCCTTCAATCAGATCCTCCCGGGCCCGGGCCGGAAGGGCGTCGCCGCCTCCGGCATCAGCTATACCTACGTAATGGAGGCCCGGCGGCAATTGGGGGATATGCCCCTGTTCAAGGTGGGCGTCCCCTTCCCCTTCCCCGAAAAGCTGGCGAAGGATTTTTTAAGCGGGCTGGATGAGGTGCTCTGCGTAGAGGAGCTGGACCCGGTGCTGGAGCGCAGTCTCACCTATGTCTGCGGCAAATACGGGCTCAAAACGAAGATTTACGGCAAATTAACGGGCCACACCCCTGCCGCCGGGGAAAACACCCGGGACGGGGTCAAGGCCGCCCTGTCCGCTTTCCTGGGCATCCCTCAGGCGCAAGATACCGCCCCCGCCCTGCCGCCCCTTCCCGTGCGGCCTCCCGTGCTGTGCGCCGGCTGCCCCCACCGGGCCAGCTTTTACGCGGTGAAGCAGGCCATGAAGGGGCAAAAGACCATCTTCTGCGGCGATATCGGCTGCTATACCCTGGGAAACGCTCAGCCCCTGGACATGGTGGATACCTGCCTGTGCATGGGGGCGGGCCTTGGCATCGCCCAGGCCGTCAATCATCTGGATAAGGATACCCGCTGCTTCGCCTTCGTGGGCGACAGCACCTTCTTCGCCTCCGCTATCCCCGGGGTGGTGAACGCAGTATATAACCAGGCGGAGTTTACCCTGATCGTGCTGGATAATTCCACGACCGCCATGACGGGCCATCAGCCCCACCCCGGCACCGGCAAAACCATGATGGGCGAGATCGTGGAAAAGGTGAGCATCGAAGGGGTGCTCCGGGGCATCGGCGTCCAAACGGTGGAGACGGTGGATCCCCTGAATCACGCGCTTTCGGTGGAGACGGTAAAGCGGGTCAGCGCCCAGCCGGGGGTCAAGGCCGTCATTTTCAAATCTCCCTGCGTGGTGCTGGCAAAGCCCCAGGGCCGGGCGACGGTGGATCAGGCAAAGTGCGTTGGCTGCAAAAAGTGCATAAGGGAAATCGGCTGCCCCGCCCTGAGCTTCGCGGACGGCAAGGCGGTCATCGATCCGGGGCAGTGCGTGGGCTGTTCCCTGTGCGGTCAGCTGTGCCCGGCAGGGGCTATCTTAGGGAGGTGAGCATCATGCGTAAAAATATCGTTTTGTGCGGCGTTGGCGGTCAGGGCACGGTATTGGCCTCCCGGCTGATTTCCGCCGCCGCCATGGCGAAGGGCCTCCCCGTTATGAGCGCCGAAACCATCGGCATGGCCCAGCGGGGCGGCAGCGTATTCAGCCACCTGCGGCTGGGGGATAACGTGTATTCCCCCATGATCGCCCGGGGCGAAGCGGACCTGATCCTGGGCTTTGAGCCCGGTGAGGCGGTGCGGATGCTGCCCTACCTCAAGCCCGGTGGGCAGGTGGTGGTGAGCAACCGGGCCGTGATGCCCGTGACGGCCTCCCTGTCCGGCGCCGCCTACCGGGCGGAGGACATGCTCTCCTTCCTCCGGGATCATGTGGAACGCCTGATGGTGGTGGATGCGGAAAGGGCCCTCGCGGAGGTTGGCTCCTCCAAGGTATTGAACCTGATCCTGCTGGGGGCGGCCCTGGAAAGCGGCGCTCTGGGCCTCACTGAAGAGGACCTGAGAAACGCCATTCTGGAAAAGATCCCCGAAAAATTCCACGCTTTGAACTTAAAAGCCCTGGAATGGGCGAAGCAAGAAGAATAAAACAGAAAGAAGGGTTTCAGCATGCGCATATCCGATTCTCAGATCGCCCAGGTCAATCACCAGATCCAAGCCCTGGTATCCGCCGGCAGCTTTTATGGGAAAAAGCTGGAAGCGGCAGGCATTGAAAGCGTATCCAGCCAGGAGGAATTTGAAAAGCTTCCCTTCTCCGAAAAGAGCGACCTGCGGGACGCCTATCCCCTGGGGCTCATGACCGCCCCGGAGGAAGAGATCGTGCGCATCCACTCCTCCTCCGGCACCACGGGGATCCCCGTCATCATCCCCTACACCCAGAAGGACGTGGACGACTGGGCCATCATGTTCGCCCGGTGCTATGAATACGCCGGCATCACCAAGATGGACCGTATCCAGATCACCCCGGGCTACGGCCTGTGGACGGCGGGCATCGGCTTCCAGAACGGGGCGGAGCGTTTAGGCGCCATGGTGATCCCCATGGGCCCGGGCAACACGGAAAAGCAGCTGCAAATGATGCAGGATATGGGCTCCACCGTGCTTTGCTCCACCTCCTCCTACGCCCTGCTCCTCACCGAGGAGATCGAAAAGCGGGGCATCAAAAACCGCATCAAATTGAAGAAGGGCGTCATCGGCTCCGAACGCTGGAGCGATAAGATGCGCCAGCGCATCTCCGAAGGCCTGGGCATCGAGCTGTACGATATTTACGGCCTCACGGAAATCTACGGCCCCGGCATCGGCATCAACTGCAAATACAATACCGGCATGCACTATTGGGACGATTACCTCTATATCGAGATCATCGATCCCCATACCTTAAAGCCCGTGCCGGATGGGGAAATGGGCGAAATCGTCATTACCACCCTGGTGAAGGAGGGCGCGCCCCTGATCCGCTACCGCACCCATGACTTAAGCCGCATCATCCCGGGCGAATGCCCCTGCGGTTCCTGCCATCCCCGGCTGGATACCATCATGGGCCGCACCGACGATATGATGAAGATCAAGGGCGTCAACGTGTTCCCCAGCCAGATCGAGGAGATCCTCCAGGCCTTCCCCGAGGTCAGCAGCGAATACCAGATCCGCATCTCCCACCTGGACGGCAAGGATACCATGCGCATCTACGTGGAAACCAACGGCTCCGTGGATTTTGCCGATCTTGCCAACCGCATCGCCGCCAAGGTGAAGAGCGTCATCGGCTTCACGCCCCTGGTGAAGGTGGTGGAAAACGGATTGCTGCCCAGAAGCGAGAAGAAGACCAAGCGCGTCATCGACGAACGGTACGACTGATAACCGGGCAGGGGCCTCCGCGGCCCCTGTGCCCCGAGGCAAGGGAGGAACTCCCTTGCATCATCCCATCCCGGAGGTCTTATGCAGGAGCAGATTCAGGCAATACGGGAGCATTATGATGCGGACCCGAAAAAGGAATGGGATCGGCTGCAAAAATTCCATCCCCACGAAAAATACATCACCCTCCGCATGATGGAGCGTTCTATCCGCCCCGGCGACAGCATCCTGGATATCGGCGGCGGGCCGGGGCACTACGCCATCCATTTCGCCAAGGCAGGGCATGCCGTGACGCTGCTGGATCTGAGCGGCGAAAACGTGAAATTCGCCAAAAAGAAAGCACGGCAGTACGGCGTCAGGATCACCGCGCTGCAGGGCGACGCCCTGGACCTGTCCCGCTTTCAGGACGCCAGCTTCGATCAGGTGTTCCTCATGGGCCCTCTGTATCACCTGATGAACGAGGACGCCCGCATCCGGGCCATCCTGGAAGCCAAGCGGGTATTAAAGCCCGGCGGGTGTTTGTTTTGCAGCTTCATCCTCATGTTCGGCGGGGTGATTTACGGCCTGAGGGAGCTGCCGGAAACCATCTTCTGGCCCGGGGAGCAGGAATACTATGAAATCGCCGCCCGGGGCGAAGGCGCTTCCTTCGAGGCCTTCACCTACGCCAACATGACGACGGTTTCGGATGTGGAGAAGCTGTTTTCCCTGATCCCTGGCTTGAAAAAGGAAACGGTTTTCGGGCAGGAAAGCATCCTGGCGCCCTATAAAAACGTGCTGGCGAAACGCCCGAAAAAGGAGCGCCTGGCCTGGTATGATTACGCCCTGCGCTTCTGCGAAAAGGAAGATTACCTCACCCACACGGAGCACCTCATGTACGTAGCCAGAAAAGTCCAATAACCGAATGCAGAGAAACAGCCGCCGAAGACGCTCGTCTCCGGCGGCTCAGAGTATCAATAAACCCCGGGATAGCTCGAAAGAGCCCTTTCGACTTTTATCCGCAGGACCGGGTCTCCCGGTCCGAGGAGCAGT
>CAJOPV010000206.1 GCA_905236495.1 uncultured Christensenellaceae bacterium | reverse complement strand
CATGTTGAAGCTCAATCTTCAGCTTTTCGCCCATAAAAAAGGTATGGGCTCCACCCGGAACGGCCGCGACAGCGAAAGCAAGCGCCTGGGCCCCAAGCGGGCCGACGGGCAGTTCGTCAAGGCAGGCAATATCCTGGTTCGTCAGCGGGGCACCAAGGTGCATCCCGGCCTGAACGTGGGCATCGGCAAGGATGATACCCTCTTTGCCAAGGCCGACGGCATCATGCGCTTTGAGCGCAAGGGCAAGTTTGACAAGCAGGTCAGCGTGCATCCCGTTGCCGCCGCCGAAACCGCCGCCCAGTAAATCACGGTACGCAAAGCCGCTTCGCATCTGGTTGCAGGCGGCTTTTTCTTATGAGGTTCTGCGAATGAACGAAACGATTCAAACGGAACGGCTTTTGCTGCGTCCCTTTGAGGAGGGGGATTATCCCCTGCTGCTGAAAATCGCCCGGGACCCGGACACGGTGAAATACCTGTATTACTGGGGCCTGCCCGGGGTGACGCCGGAAAAGGACGCAAGCAGGTTCCTTCATCACGCCCTGGCGGAGAGGCAAAAGCAGCCCGTCACCCTGTTTGAATACTGCGTGCTATTGAAGGAAACGGGACAGCCTATCGGCGAGGTCAGCGCGGAAAAATACGAAAACGGCGACGCCGGCATCGGCTGGATCTTGCTGCCGGAATTCCGGGGCCGGGGCTATGCCGTCGAGGCGGGCCGGGCCATGATGGATTTTTCCTTTACCCATTGGCAGGAGACGCAGCGGGCAGTAGCGTACTGCGACACCCGGAACGGTCCCTCCCGGCGGGTGATGGAAAGGCTGGGCATGGGCCTTGCTGATATAGAAAAAGGGGCCCGCCCTGATAAAGGGGACGGCTTTCGGGGGGATGAAGCCACTTATGTCCTCTCCCGGGTCGATTGGGTACGGCGCAAAAAAAGCGGCGGAGCGTAAATCTCCGCCGTTTTTCAAGCTTTCATAGCCTTCCGAAGCCTCGGCGCCAGGAAGGAGGAAAGCAGGATCTTGGCCCCGTCCCCCGGCAGGAAGGGCAGCACGCACAGGCCCAGGCTGTCCCACAGCCCTCTGCCGCTTTGGATCATGAAACAGCCGGTGCCCAGGGCATAGCAGGCCAGGGTGCCAAAGAGGCATAAAACGCAGCGCAGGCCGAAATTTTCCTGCCACCTTTTGATGGGCAGCCCCGCCAGGGCGGCGTAGGGCAGATAGCCGAAAATATAACCCGCCGTAGGCCCCGCCAGGGCCGCCGCGCCGTTTTTCAGCCCCGCGAACACCGGCGCGCCTGCCGCTCCCAGCAAAATATACACAGCTACCGCCGCCAGGCCTCCTTTCCAGCCCAACAGCAGCCCGCACATCATCACCGCAAAGGTGGCAAGGCTGATGGGTACCGGGTCGATGGGGATGGATAGCTGGGCAAACACTGCGATCAGCGCCGCGAACAAGGCGCAATAGACCAGATCCCGTACGTGCCGCTTTTGCATGGATGTGTTTCCTCTCTTTCGCAGAAGGTTGATTTTTTTCGCCTGAGGTATTATACTTTTCCCGGGTCGGGAAGTCAATGGCGCATCCGTCTGTTTCCCGCCCAGTTCCGAAAGAAAGAAGGGTTTATCCGATGAATGTATCCGAGCTCCTAAATACGCTGAAAAAGAACTGGATCGCCTCCGCCGCACTGTGCATCCTGGCGGGCCTTTTGCTGGTGCTGTTCCCCGGGGCGGCGCTGAATTCCCTGTGCTATATCCTGGGGGGCTTCGCCATCGCCACCGGGGTGATCCGTATGGTACGGTATTTCAACCAGGACCATACCTACCCCGTGATTTTCCAAAGCGATTTGATCGTGGGCCTGTTCGCTCTGGGGCTGGGCCTGTTCATGGTAACGAATCCCCAGGCGGTTTTGAGCGCCATCCCCACCCTGTTCGGCATCCTGCTCATCGGCTTTGGCATCAGCAATATCCTGCGCTCCCTGGACGCGAAAAAGGCGGGGATCAGCCATTGGGCGGTGCTGCTTTGTCTGGCGGTGCTGAGCATCCTCTCCGGCGCCATCATCATGTCCAATCCCTTCGCCACCCTGGAGGTCGCCGTCGTCGTCATCGGCGCCGCCCTGATCTACGAGGGCGTATCCGATATCGTGATCGTGTTAACCGTGGGCAAACGCATCCAATCCTGGCGGAGCAGCCAATAAAACAGCATCGTTTCGCCCCTCGCCGCATACATTCCGGCGGGGGGTGTTTTTTATGCGAAAAGCGCTGCGGACGCTGCTGGCTGTATGTGCTGCGGGGGTGCTGATCGGGTGCTTTCCCCGGCTGCTGACGCCCCGAGAAAGAAAAAGCGCTCCCCAACGCAAAACGGTGCGGGTCTGGGTAACGGAGGAGGAGCCAGCCGTAGCCCGGTGGCTCAAAAAGGAGGCGGCGGCCTATGAAAAGGAGACAGGCCGGCGTATCTATCTCCGGGCCGCCACGGAACAGGAGGCCCTGTCCGTCCGGCAGAGAGCGGAGGGCACGGTGATCCCGGATCTGATCGTGGAAACAGGCAGCGGGGAGGCTGTGGCCCTGCGGGGCTACGCCCTGTTCCTCCGGGACGACACCGCCGCCCTGCCTACGCCCGCCCCCACCGGCATGCTCTTTTCCCGGCCCGCTCCCTCCCCCGGCCCCACCCCGGAGCCGGGCCCGGATGTGGATGTTCAAAGCCTTTCCGGGGTGCTGGCCCCCGCCTGCCTCATGGAAGCCCTGCCGGGAACGGTCTTAAGCGCACAAGCCCTGTCTGACCTTGTTTCAGGCAAAGCCGCTGCCGCCCTCCTCACCGCCGGAGAGGGCCAAACCCTGGGCAGCGGCTACCGGGCCTGGGCGCTGCCGGAGAAAAAGGGCTTCCTGACGGTGGGCGGGAACGCCCTCTCCCCGCTGGGCGGCGATTTCATCGCCTTCCTTCGCAGGGAAGCGCCTCAGCGGGCTTTATCCGCCTTCGGCCTCTATTCTCCCCTGCTTCGCCTGTACGATCCGACGGACGATCCCCTGCGGGCAATGATCGAAAGGGGCTGGTTCGCCGAGTAAACATTTTTTCCTCCCCTGCATAATTTCTCCAATTCCGGGCATGCTGTATCCCGGAAGGAGGAGAACCTATGCCGTACGAAAAATGCATCCTGTGCGGACGGGCGTTTCCCACGGGGCTGCATATCATGGGGTGCCTGATCTGCTTTCCCTGCGAAAAGCGGCTGCTCCGGGGGGCGGTGCCCACTGGGAAAAGACTGTGCCGTCTGTATGCCCCTGCGGCCTTGCGCGGCGGCGGGAAGGTGTGATACAATAGCATCCGACCGAAACAACGGAAGGATGTTTTTTCGTGCTGCCTTACGACGCTGTGATCTTTGACCTGGACGGCACCCTCACCGATTCCGAGCCGGGCATCCGGGCCTGCGCCTGCTATGCCCTGGAAAAAATGGGCTTGCCCATCCCGCCGGATGAAACGCTGCAAAAGTTCCTGGGCCCGCCGCTGGCGGATTCCTATATGCGCTACTGCGGCATGACGGAGGAGCAGGCGGCCTTTGCCACCGAGCTGTATCGGGAGCGGTATATCCCCATCGGGTGGAAGGAAAACCGGGTGTATCCCCGCATCCGGGCGCTTTTGCACGTCCTGAAAAAGCGAGGGGCTTACCTGGCGGTGGCTACCGGCAAGCCCCAGCATACCTCCGTGGATATTTTGCGCTATTTTCAACTGCTGCCTTATTTTGACGCGGTGGCGGGCCCCGCGCCGGAGGATATGCACGCCGATAAAGGCGCGCTGATCCGCAGGGTGCTGCCCCAAGGCAAAAGGGCCGTCATGGTGGGCGATACCGTCGGGGATATCAAGGGCGCCCAGGACGCGGGCATCGATTCCATCGCCGCCCTGTACGGCTACGGAGAAAACGGCGAGGTAATGGCCCAGGGCCCCACCCTTTCCGCCGACACCCCGGATGCCCTCTGCGCCCTCCTGTGCCCCGATATGCCCGCCCCCAAGGGGGCCTTCATTTCCCTGGAGGGGGTGGATGGCTGCGGCAAATCCACCCAGGCGGCGGCCCTGACGGGGCTGCTTCGGGATTTCGGCTATACCCCCCGCCGCACCCGGGAGCCCGGAGGCTGCCCCATTGCGGAGCAGATCCGAAGCATCTTGCTTGCCAGGGAGGACGGGGGCATGTGCCCGGAAACGGAAGCGCTTCTGTTCGCCGCCGCCCGGGCCCAGCACCTGAAGGACGTGATCCTGCCTGCCGTTAAAAGAGGCGAGATCGTTTTGTGCGATCGGTTCGTGGATTCCTCCGTCGCCTACCAGGGCCAAGCCCGGGGCTTGGAGGACGATTGGATCAAAGCAATCAACCGCCCCGCCATTCAGGGCGGCATGCCGGACGCTACCCTGTATTTCCGCATGGCGCCTGAAAAGGCCCTTTCCCGCCGGGTTTCCGCCACCGCGCCGGACCGCATCGAGCAGGCGGGAACATCCTTCCAGGCAAAAACCATGGCGGGGTTTGAAAGGCTGTGCCGGGAGGAGCCCCGGCGCTTCATCCCCGTGAACGCCGATCAGCCCATCGGGCAGGTAACGCAGGAGGCCTTCGCCGCCCTGCTCAGGCGTCTTGCCGAAATGGAGGTCCTGTAATCATGCGGGTGGTAGTGGGCCTCTCCGGCGGGGTGGACAGCGCGGTATCCGCCCTGCTGCTCAAAAGGGCGGGCTATGAAGTCATCGGCGTATTCATGAAAAACTGGAACGAGGATAACGAGGACGGCGTATGCACCGCGGAAAGCGACTGGCGGGACGTCCGGGACGTATGCGATCAGATCGGCATTCCCTACTACGCCGTGGATTTTGCCCGGGATTACTGGGATCGGGTGTTTACCCTGTTTTTAAGCGAGTATCAGGCGGGCCGCACCCCTAACCCGGATGTGCTGTGTAACCGGGAGATCAAGTTCAAGGCTTTTTTGGATTTTGCCATGAAGGCCGGGGCCGAAAAGATGGCGACGGGCCACTTCGTCAATACGGATGAGGAGGGCCGGCTGCTTCGGGGCGCGGACCCCAATAAGGATCAAAGCTATTTCCTCTATATGGTGAAAGCAGAGCAGCTGAAAAAGGCCCTCTTCCCCGTGGGAAATCTGACGAAATCGGAGGTGCGCCGGATCGCCGGGGAGGCCGGCCTCCCCGTCAGCACCAAGAAGGATTCCACCGGGGTTTGCTTTATCGGAGAACGCAATTTCAAGAAATTTCTGCAGAGCTTCCTGCCCGCCCAGCCGGGGGATATGGTGACCCCGGAGGGCGAGACCGTGGGCCGCCACGACGGGCTCATGTATTATACCCTGGGCCAACGGAGGGGCCTTGGCATCGGGGGGCGGGGCGACGGGCGCAGCTTTTTCGTGGTGGATAAGGATTTGAAAAACAACCGCCTCATCGTGGCGCAGGGAGAGGATCATCCCCTGCTGTACAGCCAGGCCTGCACCGCCCAGGACGCCACCTTCGTCCGCGCTCCCCTGCCGGAAAACACGCCCTGCCGTCTCACCGCCAAATTCCGCTATCGCCAGTCCGACCAGCCCGTCACCGTCACCCGCCGGGGAAGCCACCTGCATTTCGTTTTTGATGCCCCCCAGCGGGCCGTCACCCCCGGCCAAAGCGCCGTCCTCTATGACGGAAATGAATGCCTGGGCGGCGGGATCATCGACACGGTGGAACGATAAATCAGGTAAGATGCGCACGAAGAAGGAGCAAACCCCTTGTGGGTCTGCGACGCGATACCAGCCAAGCAGTATGAAGAGGTGACGCGCCTTCCCCGCTTCGTATTTCGTCTTTCGCTACTCCGTTCTCAGCGCCACCACCGGGTCCTTCTTGGCGGCGAGGCGGGAGGGGATCAGGCCGGCGATCAGGGTAAGCAGCATGGAAATGCACACCAGGATCACCGCCGCCCCGGCGGGCAGGCCGGCGATATTGGCAATGCCGGTAACGTGGCGGATCAGGATATTGATAAGCACCACCAGCGCCAGCGTCACCAGGATGCCCAGGCCCCCGGCGGTATAGCCCACGATGAGGGTCTCGGCGTTGAACACCCGGGAAATATCCCGCTTGGAAGCGCCGATGGCCCGCAGGATGCCGATTTCCTTGGTGCGCTCCAGGACGCTGATATAGGTGATGATCCCGATCATAATGGAGGATACCACCAGAGAGATCGCCACAAAGGCGATGAGCACATAGCTGATGGCGTTGATGATGGTGGTGACGGAGCTCATCATCAGCCCCACGTAATCCGTATAGCGAATGGCGTTTTCCTCATCCACGGCGGCATTGTAGGCGTCGATGAGCTCGGTGATCTTTTCCTTGCTCTCAAAATCCTGGGGATAGATGAAGATAGCGGCAGGTTTATTGATATCGCTGACGCCCAATTTGGAAAGGGTGGTCTCCAGGGTCTGCTCCGCGCTTCCCAAATCAGGGGCGGCTGAGGCGCGCTGGGTAATCATGCGCCGCAGCAGATCCTTGGTGATGAGGCCCTGCATCCCGGCGGGCACCATGGAGGGGTCATACAGCCCCCGGCTTTCCAGCTCCGAAAGGAATGCGGGCACGTCCATGGTATCCAGGAGGGTCAAAATCTCCTCCAGCCCGGAAGAAAAGGGCTGGCCTGTCAGCACGTTGATCTGGGGATTTTCCAGCTGCTCCCGTACGATCTGGCTGTCCCGCACCTGATTCAACAGATACGCCATCAGCTCGCTTCTGTATCCCACCGCGCCGCTGACGGAGGTCGCCACCGCCCCCTCCGCGGGCCTGAGGATGCCCACTACCCTGATTTCCAGGGCGTCGGAAAGCTTGCTTTGGATGTAGGCCTGGTCCCCGGATCGGTCGGCCCAGCCCGTTGCCTGCTTTTCATAATAATCGGTGTTTACCATCAGATAGAAGCGCAGGGCCAGCAATTCCTCATAGGTAAATTCCATATCCCGGCTTTCGATGGCGTTGCCCTGCATCAGCGCGTCAAACTGCCCCTTCAGTTCGCTTTGATCCTTGATGCCCAGGCTGTAAAGCGTATAATCGCTCAATTCGTTGCGGGAATTGACGATGATGACGACTTCATCCATTTTTTCCGGCATGCGCCCCGCCAGGATATCGTATTGAGAGGCCAGCAGCTCCGGGTTATCCAGCAGCGCCTCAAAGACGTTCATCCGCCGCATGGAGGCGCTCATCATGGTCTGCTGCATGCCGGTGGCGGCGGTATCGGCATTCATCATGCTCATCATGCCGGTGGCTTCCAGCGTTGTGGAGGGGTTCACCTGCACCGCCCGGCCCGTTTCTTCATCCACCCGGTACAGCGTCAGGGGCGTATTGTATTC
This sequence comes from uncultured Christensenellaceae bacterium, assembly GCA_905236495.1. GTDB lineage: Bacteria > Bacillota > Clostridia > Christensenellales > Aristaeellaceae > RUG563. The sequence continues at coordinate 1,544 of CAJOPV010000206.1, read as the reverse complement.
GTACTGGATGCCGCTGACGAGGGTTTGCAGCTCCTCCTGGCTGTCCAGATATTTCTTGAAGGCCTCCAGGTTGTTTTCCGTGATGCCGCTCATCCAGGCGCTCATCAGCTGGGTCATCCGCCCGCCGGAATACACCTTGCCGTCCTCATGCTCCCGTCCGCCGGAGGAAAGGCCCATCAGGCTCTGCATGGTCTCGGTCATATCCATGGTGCGCTCGTCGATCTCCAGCGGGTAGGAGGACAGGGTATCCTGCTGCACCCGGTCGATATAATTGTTGACCCCGGAGGACAGGGACAGGATCAGCGCGATGCCGATGATGCCGATGGAGCCGGCAAAGGCGGTCAGGATGGTGCGGCCCTTTTTGGTAAGCAGGTTATTCAGGCTCAATGACAGGGCGGTCAGAAAGCCCATGGAGGGCTTTTGCTGCCGATCCCGGGCCGCCCCGCTCTCGTCCTGGTCCAGGCAGGGAGCGGAATCGCTGACGACCTTCCCATCCAGCAGACGGATGATGCGGCTGGCGTAGGTATCCGCCAGGTCCGGGTTATGGGTCACCATGATTACCAGCTTTTCCCGGGAAATCTCCTTGAGGATCTCCATGACCTGCACGCTGGTTTCGCTGTCCAGGGCGCCGGTGGGTTCGTCCGCCAGGAGGATATCCGGGTCGTTCACCAGCGCTCGGGCGATCGCCACCCGCTGCATCTGCCCGCCGCTCATTTGATTGGGCTTTTTCCTGATCTGATCGCCCAGACCCACCCGGTTCAGGGCGTCCAACGCCCGGCGGCGGCGCTCCTCCCGGCTGACGCCGGATAAGGTCAGCGCCAGCTCCACATTGGCAAGCACCGACTGATGCGGGATCAGGTTGTAGCTTTGAAACACGAAGCCCACGGAATGGTTGCGGTAAGTATCCCAGTCCGCGTCCCTGTATTCCTTGGTGGATACGCCGTTGATGATAAGGTCGCCCCGGGAATATTGGTCCAGCCCGCCGATCAGGTTCAAAAGCGTGGTCTTCCCGCAGCCGGAGGGGCCCAGGATGGCGGCAAATTCCTGCTCCCGAAATTGCAGGTCGATGCCACGCAGGGCCTCCACCTTGGTATCCCCCGCCTGATAATCCTTGGCGATATCCCGTAAAATCAGCATGCTCTGTCCCCCGTTTTTCCGCCGCTCATTGAAGCAGCCGTTCCCGCTATTTTTCAGCATAATACGCGGCGGGCTGCCCTTCGGAACCCGCCGAGGCAGAAAACTTCGTTTTCTTCGCTTTATTATAACACAGATTTGTAAAAAAAATATGAAGAAATAACGGCGCGGCAGGGGCAATATCGGGCATCCGCCCGGAAGCTCCCGGAAAAAGGGCATTTGATCCTCTCCCCTGCGGCGCAAAAAAATCTCATTTTTTTCGTTTTTCCCTCTTGATTTTTCCTCCCGGATCGTGTATGATATCCCTGCTGCTCAAAAGCGGCGCGCTGATGTAGCTCAGTCGGTAGAGCGCATCCTTGGTAAGGATGAGGTCGCCGGTTCAAATCCGGCCATCAGCTCCAGAAAAACCT
>CAJOPV010000205.1 GCA_905236495.1 uncultured Christensenellaceae bacterium | reverse complement strand
CTTGTACCGGCCCACGTTGATTCCGGCGGCATCGGCGGTGCTGGGGCTTTCGCCCACGGCCCGCAGATGCAGCCCCACCCTGGTGCGCCGCAGGATGAAGGCGGAAACCAGGGCGATGATCACGGCCAGATAGGCCAGGAAGCCGTAGGACAGGAAGATTTTGCCGAACCACCCGGTGGTGTCCGCCCCCGGCAGAGCGGTGCGGAAGGCCATGCTGGTCTGGGACAGGGCCAGATAGGGCATGTTGTTGCCGCTGAGCTTGATGAGGGAGCCGCCGAAGAAATTGCCAAAGCCCACGCCGAAGGTGGTCATGGCCAGGCCGGTCACGTTCTGATTGGCCCGGAGGGTGACGGTGAGGAAGCAGTAGACAAGCCCCATCAGAAGCGACCCCAGCAGGGAGGAAAGCAGGGGGATCAGCACCGCCGGCAGGGCGCTGAACGCCTCCGGGGAGGGGAGGGAGGATTCGTAGAGAAATCCGCCGATGACCCCGCTGATGGCCCCCACGTACATGATGCCGGGAATACCCAGATTCAGATTGCCGCTTTTTTCCGTCAGCGTTTCACCGGTGCTGCCGTAAAGCAGGGGGATGCTCTGCATGATGGCGCGGGGAATGAAGGAAATGAAATCAAACATGGCCGTTTTCCTCCTTTCCCGTATGGCGGAAGGTGATCTTGTAATTGATGAAGAATTCGCTGCCGATGATAAAGAACAGGATGATGCCCGTCAGGATATCGGAGAAGGATTTGTTCAGCCCGAAATTGGTGGAAATATCCCCGGCGCCCTTTTCCAAAAACACCAGGAGGAAGGAGGTGAGGATCATCCAGATGGGGTTGAACTTGGCCAGCCAGGATACCATCACCGCCGTGAAGCCGCGGCCTCCGGTGATGGAGGTGGTGAGGGTATGGTCCGTGCCGCCCACCAGCAGCATGCCCGTCAGCCCGCACAGGGCGCCGGAGAGCAGCATGGTGCGCACGATCACCCGGTCCACCCGGATGCCCACGTACCGGGCGGTGCGCTCGCTTTCGCCCACCACGGAGATTTCATAGCCGTGCTTGGAGTAGTTGAGGTAGATATACATGAGCACCGTGAGGATGGCCACGATGATGATGTTCAGCAGATATTTCTGCCCCCCGATGGCGGGCAGCCAGCCGATCTGGGTGCTTTGGTTGATGATGCCGATCTGGCCCGCGCCCTTGGGCACCTCCCAGAGAATGATGAAATAGGAAACCAGCTGAATGGCCACGTAGTTCATCATCAGGGTAAACAACGTTTCGTTGGTGTTCCATTTGGCCTTGAATACGGCGGGGATCACGCCCCACACCGCCCCGGCCAGGATGGAAAACACCACCATGCAGAAAATCACCGCCCAGTTGGGAAGCGCGTCCCTGAGGCAGATCATGCACGCGGCGGAGGCCAGGCCCCCGGCCAGCATCTGCCCCTCGCCCCCTAAATTCCAAAACCGCATCCGGAAAGCGGGGATCACCGCCAGGGACACGCTGAGCAGCATGGCGATATTCTGGAAGAGCACCCAGGTGCGCCGCTGGGTGCTGAAGGAGGCGTTGAAAATAGCGGCGTAGACGCTCAGGGGGTTTTCGCCGGTAACAAGGGTTGTGACCAGGGCGCTGAACAAAAGCGCCAGCACCAGCGCCGCCCCCCGAATGGCCCAGGCCTGATACCATTTCAGGCTGTTGCGCTTGATCATGTGAAACAGGGGCTCCCGCTTATTGGCTTTATTCGCCACGCCTGTCACCTCCCACACGGGTCATCATCATGCCGATCTGGCGCTTGTCCGCGCCCCGGCCCGGCACGATGCCGCTGACCTTGCCGCCGCAGAGCACCAGGATCCTGTCGGCCAATTCCAGCAGCACGTCCAAATCCTCGCCCACATAGATCACCGCCACGCCGTTTTGCTTTTGCCGGTTCAGCAGGTGATAGATGGTGTAGGAGGAATTGATATCCAGGCCCCGAACGGGATAGGCCGCCATCAGCACCTTGGGCGCGAAGGCGATTTCCCGGCCCACCAGCACCTTTTGCACGTTGCCGCCGGACAGCTTCCTGACGGGGGTGGAGGTGCCGGGGGTGGAAATTTCCAGCTCCTTGATGATTTCATCCGCCAGGGCCTTGGGCTTTTTCCTGTCCAGGAACCCGGCGGGGCCCTTGCGGTAGCTGCGCAGCATCATATTGTCAGTGATGCCCATGGAGCCCACCAGGCCCATGCCCAGCCGATCCTCCGGCACGAAGGACAGCCGCACCCCCAGCTCCCGGATTTCCAGGGGCGTTTTGTGCTTCAAATTCATGATCTCGTCTTCCCGGAACAGCACGTCCCCGGATTCCACCCACTTGCGGATGGCGGAGGTTTTCATGCCGTCGAAGGATACGGGCCGCATTTTTCCGTCGTGGAAGGCCCCCTGGGCCCCCAATTCCTTCACCCGCTTCATGCTCTTGTGGAAGAAGGTGACGGGCCGATCCTTCTTGGGGTTGTGGAAAATAATGTCCCCCGATTCCAGGGGCTGCAATCCGGCGATGGCCTCCAAGAGTTCCTTCTGCCCTGCCCCGGAAATGCCGGCGATGCCCAGGATTTCCCCGGAATTGACGGTGAAGGAAACGTGATCCACCTTCACCAGCCCTTCCTCGTTGCGCACCGTCAGGTCCTTGATTTCCAGACGGGTCTGAGGGCCCGCGGGCTCCGGCCTGTCGATATTGAGCACTACGGTGTGGCCCACCATCATGTTGGTCATTTCCTGGGCGGTGGTGTCCCTGGTCATCATGGAGCCGATGTACCGCCCGCCCCGCAGTACGGCCACCCGGTCGCTGAGGGCCTCCACCTCGTGCATCTTATGGGTGATGATCACGATGGCCTTCCCGGCGGAGCGCATGTTCCGCAGCACCGCGAAGAGCCGATCCGTCTCCTGGGGGGTCAGCACGGCGGTGGGCTCGTCCAGGATCAGGATATCCGCCCCGCGGTAGAGCACCTTGATGATTTCCACCGTCTGCTTCTGGGAGACGGACATATCGTAGATTTTCTGATTGGGGTTGATTTCAAAGCCGTAGGCGGCGCAGATTTCCTGGATTTTCCGGGTGGCGCCCTTCAAATCCAGCTTGCCCTCCAGGCCCAGCACGATGTTTTCCGCGGCGGTCAGCACGTCCACCAGCTTAAAGTGCTGATGGATCATGCCGATGCCCAGATCAAAGGCGGCGCGGGGGGAGGAGATCACAGCCGGCTTTCCGTTCACCCGGATTTCCCCGGAATCGGGGAAATATATGCCGCTGAGCATGTTCATCAGCGTGGTTTTGCCGCTGCCGTTTTCTCCCAGCAGGGCCAGGATCTCTCCCCGGTATATGTCCAGCCAGACCTTATCGTTGGCAACCACGCTGCCAAAGGTCTTTGTGATATCCCGCATTTTTATTGCGGCGGTCCGTGCGTCCAAGGAATTCCCTCCCAATCATCGAATTGCGTGTTTCAAAACAGTGTGCCGAAAACCACAATACTGCAAAGGGCAACGCGGCGGCACGATCGTCACTGCGCTGCCCTTTGCAGCAGGCAAGAAAAAAGAGGGGAGGG